>NZ_JAYWCK010000121.1:0-93225 GCF_043780635.1 Flavobacterium sp. | reverse complement strand
TAAATCCCCAAGAAATTACTCGGTGTGATTTTCATTAATTCTGCTTTTATTTCGGATGAAACTTCCAAAGTGGCAATAAAATTATGAATGGCTTTTTTGTCAATAGCTTCGTTGGTTCTGGTTAAACCTTTCAATGCTTCGTATGGATTTGGATAGGCTTCGCGACGCAAAATCGTTTGAATTGCTTCGGCAACAACTGCCCAATTTTTTTCTAAATCTTCGTGGAATTTTGGTTCGTTCAATAGTAATTTGTTCAATCCTTTCAAAGTGGATTCAAAAGCAATTAAGGTATGTCCGATTGGCACACCAATGTTTCTCAAAACGGTGCTGTCTGTTAAATCGCGTTGCAATCTGGATAAAGGTAATTTAGCTGAAAGATGTTCGAAAATAGCATTTGCCATTCCTAAATTTCCCTCGGAATTTTCAAAATCTATCGGGTTTACTTTGTGTGGCATTGCCGATGAACCAATTTCGCCCGCCTTGATTTTTTGTTTGAAATATTCCATCGAAACATAGGTCCAAATATCACGGTCCAGATCAATGATGATGGTGTTTATTCTTTTTAATGCATCGAAAAAAGCGGCAAAATGATCGTAATGTTCGATTTGTGTAGTTGGGAAGGAGTGATGTAAGCCCAAATTTTCCTCTACAAAATCCCCGCCAAATTTTCTCCAGTCAATTTGTGGATAGGCCACATGATGGGCGTTGTAATTTCCGGTAGCGCCTCCAAATTTTGCTGCAAATGGAATGTTGAACAACAAACGCATTTGCTCTTCTAATCTTTCCACAAAAACACCAATTTCCTTGCCCAAACGTGTTGGCGAAGCAGGCTGACCATGAGTTCTGGCAAGCATTGGAATATCCTTCCATTCAATACTTAAATCTTTCAATTTTGACGTCAAAGTGATTAACGATGGCATATATACTTTCTCGAAAGCTTCTTTTGTTGAAAGCGGAATCGCGGTATTATTGATGTCTTGGGAAGTTAGTCCAAAGTGGATGAACTCTTTGTATTGTGACAATCCCAGTTTTTCGAAAGCGTCTTTGATAAAATATTCGACCGCTTTTACGTCGTGGTTGGTCACTTTTTCGGTTTCTTTTATCCAAAGAGCGTCTTCGGTAGAGAAGTTTTTATAAATGTTGCGTAAACTTTCGAATAAATTCGGATTTACGTCTTTTAGTTGAGGTAATGGAATTTCGCAAAGAGCAATAAAATATTCAATTTCTACCAATACGCGGTATTTTATTAATGCTTCTTCGGAGAAGAATTTTGAAAGTGAACTGGTTTTGCTTCTGTATCTACCGTCGATTGGCGATACGGCGTTTAATTCGTTTAATGTAGTCATTGTTGTTGTGTTGTTAGAAAGTGCAAAAATAGTTATAAGTTATAAGTTTTGAGTTATGTGTTGGGTGTTTTTTTGTCATTTTGAAGAACGAGACCCGAGAGCTATGCTCGAACAGGCGAAGCAAATCGCATTTGTTGCTCTCGTGATGAGATTTGACCTTCGTCGAAATGACAAATTGGCCTATTCTACTTTGCTATTGTAATTTTTTAAGTTCTTTTTGAACGATTTCCATTCCTTTTGAGCCAGTAGTTGCAATCACTTTGATGTCATTTTGTAAATTGTAAATTTCTGCGGGTTTTGGATCAATATAAAAAACCGGAATCGTTGGGTTAGCAAAATTCATCAGGCTTGCAGCTGGATAAACCTGCAAGGAAGTGCCAATGATGACCAAAATGTCGGCATTTTCGACAATTGTCACGGCTTCTTCTAAGGCTGGAACTTCCTCGCCAAACCATACAATATGAGGACGCAACTGATTCCCATTGTCATCGACGTCGCCAAAATTTAAATTGTCTTGCCAATCCAGAATATAGTTTCTGTTTACGGTGCTTCGTACTTTCAACAATTCACCGTGAAGATGTAGAACATTCGAACTTCCGGATTTTTCATGAAGATTATCCACATTTTGGGTAATGATTTGCACATCAAAATCATTTTCAAGTTCGGCCAAAATTTGATGACCGAGATTGGGTTGTACTTCGTATAATTGCTGACGTCTTTGGTTGTAAAAATCAAGAACCATTTTCGGATTTCTATACCAGCCTTCGGGTGTGGCCACATCCTTGACATTGTGTCCTTCCCAAAGGCCTCCGGCATCGCGAAAGGTTTTGATACCGCTTTCGGCACTGATTCCCGCTCCGGTTAAGACGACTAGTTTCTTTTTCATAGTATTTCTTTATCTTTATAATGACAAAATTAGATATTTAAAACTACTCTTTTTTAGTATTTTTACCAAAAATAATTCCGCAACATGATTGATCTCGATTATCTTCATTTTCTCGAAAACATCCTGACCGCAAACCGAAAAAACAAGTTTTTGAAAGTATTGGAAAACAGAACCAAGCATTTTACTATCGCTGTGGAAGATGTTTTCCAAATGCACAATGCCAGTGCTGTTATGCGCAGTTGCGAAATTTTTGGCATTCAGGAGTTGAACGTGATCGAGCAGCGATACGGCAAGAGCATCGACAAGGAAATTGCGATGGGCGCCCAGAAATGGGTTGATATCAATAAATTTGACAATGTTACTAATTGTGTGGATACGTTAAAAAATAAAGGCTACCAAATCATTGCCACAACACCACACGAGAATGATTGCCTGCTGGATAATTTTGATATTTCAAAACCTAGCGCCTTGTTTTTTGGAACTGAAAGGGACGGACTGTCAGAAGAGATTTTGCGAAAAGCTGATGGTTTTCTTAAAATTCCGATGGTTGGTTTTACCGAAAGTTTGAATATTTCGGTTTCGGCTGCAATCATCATTCAGAACCTGACGAACAGACTTCGAAATTCTGATATTGAATGGCGTTTATCCGAAGAAGAAATTCTAGTCAAGAGATTAGCTTGGGCCAAAAATTCTATAAAAGATATCAAAAGAATAGAAGAAAGATATTTTTCTGAATTATAGAAGAAGCCTTATATAAACTATTTTTTATCGACGAAAAGCATTGCCCTTGTAATTTAAAGAGTATTTTCTCCTTTCAACGATTTTAATATTTTTAATAAGATATTGTTTATACGTTTGTTATGAAATTTTTAAACATATCATTTCATGGGCATCAGAAAAACATTTAGCACTTCCTATAGACAAGATTATTTTCAAGGCTATTCAAATGGTATGAATCCATTTCTCCAAAATACTAGTAAAAAAAGTAGTGTGGCTTTTATATCCGGATTTAATTCTGGAAGGATGGATTATGAAGAAATGAATGGTCAAATTGCAAAAGGAATCCCTAAGCGAATAGTTACTATTAAAGTTCTAGAAGAATTTCTTTTGGCAGGTTTACTTGGATTGAGGTTAGAAGACACTAATGATTTTACTTCATTTCAGCTTAATGTTATATCTAAATGGTATCAAAGTGGTATTGAGAAATATGATCCAATCCATAGTGTTTATCTTTTTGATGTATTGGAAGAAATTGGAATAGAAATTGAATAACTCTATTTGCCGAGTCTTTTTTAAGTTTGGTTGGGGTTAATTATAAAAACTTCTTTAATTAGTCATAGCATTATGCACTTTCGTCAAACATAATTTCGTCTGAACTGCCTATTTTATATAAAGGTTTCTCAATGGGTAATGTAAAATAAAAAGAGGAACCTTCACCTTCGATACTTTCTACCCATATTTCACCACCGTTTTTTTCTAAAAAGCCTTTTACCAATAACAATCCAATTCCAGCTCCTTTATTTTTTTTTCTTGTTTCTGAAAGGGTTTTCATTTGTGGTGTAAAAAGTTTTTCCATTATTTCTTTGGACATTCCGATTCCAGTATCCTTTACCTGAACAATAATTTTATCCTCTTTGCTTTTTGCTGAAACCGTTATTGTTCCTCCTTTTCCTGTATGTTTTATGGCATTTGAAACAATATTTTGAATGATGGAAATTAACATTTTACCATCTGCAAATACAGAAGTATCAGCTTCAATTTCATGATGAAGATTTATCGTGTTTATTGAAGCAGTTTCATTTAAAGTTTCAAAAACCTTATCAATGTATTCGGTTAGTTTTATTTTTGTTGGAGAAAACACGTCTGATGCATATTTTATTCTAGCCCATTCTACTAGATAGTCTAACATTTCTAATTCATCCGTTGATGATTTATAAAGCAAGTCAAGCATTTCCTGAACGCTTTCGGGCTTCATTTTATGAAAATTTTCTTTTAGATATTTTGCAGTTCCAATAATAGCTGACAACGGACTTCTTAAATCGTGTGAAAGTATTGCCAGAACACTCTCTTTATGAGTATTTAGCTCTTCTAGTTCTTTTACATATTTTTTTATAGCATCCTCTGATTGTTTTCTATCTGTTAAGTCGCGCAAAATTTTAACATAACCCAGCATTTCGCCGTCTAAACCGATAAGTGGAAAAACTAACCCATAAGCATAAAACAAGCTCTTGTCTTTAGCAATGTGCCATCTATTATCTGTTGCTCTGCCTTCTTTTAAAGCTGTTTCAATTTCTTTTTTTGGAATTTCTTTTATTATATCCTCGTCAGTGAATATTAAGTCAAAAGGTTCTCCAATAACTTCATCTGTTTCGTAACCAAATATTTTTGTCGAGCCAGCACTCCAACTATTTATTATGAATTCTTTGTCTAATGTAAAAATTGAATAATCTTGTAAGCTGTCTATTATTTGGCTATAAAACTCTGTAGTTGGTATGTATTTTTTTTTAAGAATTTTTTGATTATCTTCCATTGGAATTATTTTAGTTATAGTATTGAATTGTTATTTTGTGTATCTTCATTCGTTTATAAACGAAAAAAAACTTTGTAAATCTACCTAAAATATATGAGATTGGCGAAGGTTTGTTTTGCTTTACATTTTATCAAATGTAAGCATATTTTTTCACCAATCATCAAAAGGATTTTTAATCTACTGAATACTTTTTTCAGTATAAGAGACAAATAAAAAAAATCCCTGACCGTTTGCACAATCAGGGATTAAGCTTGTTTTTATTTGTTTATTATTTCCTTTTCAAGATTTTATATTCTTCATAGCAAGAGCTAATCGCATCCAAGATTTGAAGATCATTGGCAGTTTTTACAAACGATTCGGAGTAATTGCAGCGTTCGAGAATTTCGGCAATTTCTTTTTTATCAACACCCAGAAGTACTGCAATTGTTTCTCGATCATACTTAGTTTCCAAAAGATTTCGAACGGTATCGTCCTTCTTCATTTCTTTCAATCTTTTGAGTTCGTAGGGTTTTTTACCAAAGAAATTATAAAGTGCATCAGCAGGATTAAAGATGGAACCCATCACTTTTCCGAAAGCATTTGGCGAATATTCTCCGGCTTCGTAACCTTCGGTCAGACCTGAAATACTATAACGATAATTTTCTTTAACGGGAATTAATTTTGAATCCACTTCAATATAACCAGTTAAGTTATAACGCCCAACGATTACTTCTTCGAGCGCGTATGCCTTTTCAGTAAGTTGAATAGTAGTGGTTTTAGTTTTTACCCAGTCATTGGTAACTTTAATTCTTAGGGATTGAAATCCAATACAGCTAATATGCAAAGTGTCATTTACGGATACTGAAAGTTCAAAATTACCTCTTCCGTCAGTAGTGGTACCCCTAACTTTATTGATGTTGATGATATTTACATTCGGTAAAGGGAATTTCGTGTTATCGTTTATAATAGTACCAGAAACTTTTTGGGCTGGTTCAATAACTTGTGAAAAAGCTGTTGAGGAGAGTATTAAAAAAAAGAAAACTACAAAATATTTCATAAACTGGTTTAAAACTTTAAAAGTAATAAAACGGGATTAAATATTTTGTAGTTTCAGTATAATTATAAGAAAATTAACAAAATGTGTTAACTTCTTCTTGGTCTTCTTTCTCTTGGTGCATCGCCAAAACTTTCAGAACGTCTTACTGGTCTTTCTGAAGAACCACCTTCACGTCTTGGAGCCTCAGATGATCTTGGAGCTCTTTCAGAGAAACCGCCAGTTCTTGGAGCTGATGCGCTTCTTGGTCCAAAACCACCTTCACGTGGAGCTGAGCTTCTGTCGCTTCTAAATCCTCCGCCAGAACCTTCACGTCTTGGAGCAAAATTCCCTTCTCTTCTTGGAGCTGAACCTCTATCACCACCTGAACGACCTCCGCCAAAACCACCAGAACTTCTTCCGTTGTGATCTCTTCTTCCGCCACCTTCGTTTTTAGAAATTTCCACATTGATACGACGTCCTTCTAATTGTACGTTGTTCAATATTTCCATTACTTTATCAGTATGTTCTGGATCTGTGTTAAAGAAAGAGAAACCTTCTTTTACATCCACTTTGAAAACGTCATCACGACCTAAGTCTAAGGTTTCTTTTAAGTAATCTTTCAATGACATCCAGTCGAAATTATCTCTGGAACCAATGTTTACAAAGTATCTTGTGGCACCACCATTGTTATTTTCTCTTGGAGCACCATCTCTGTCATCACGTTCTCTTCTTTCTGAACCTGAAGATTGAGAAGAAAGATCTCTTGTTTTCTTGTAGTAATTGATGAAACGGTTAAATTCAACAGAAACCATTTTCTTGATCAATTCTTCTTTAGATAAACCTTCTAATACATTGTTGATAGCTGGAAGATAGTTGTCAATTTCGTGATCAACTTCAGTATCTTTAATCTTGTTTGCTAAGTGCAACAACTGAATTTCGCAGATTTCGATTCCAGATGGAATTGTTTTTTCTTCGAATTTCTGTTTGATGATTCTTTCGATAGAAGAGATCTTGCGGATTTCACTTTTAGTTACAATAACGATAGAAGTTCCCAATTTTCCTGCACGACCTGTTCGGCCTGATCGGTGTGTATAGGTTTCAATTTCGTCAGGTAATTGATAGTTTACTACGTGAGTAATGTTATCAACGTCAATTCCACGCGCAGCCACATCAGTAGCAACAAGCATTTGTATTTGTCTTCCTCTAAAAGATTTCATTACACCATCACGTTGTGCCTGAGATAAATCTCCGTGCAAAGCGGCGGCATTATAGCCATCTTCAATTAATTTTTCAGCAACAGCTTGTGTATCACGTTTCGTTCTACAAAAAACCACTGAGAAAATGTCTGGATTAGCATCAGCTAAACGTTTCAAAGCTTCGTAACGGTCACGTGCATTTACTAAGTAAAATTCGTGTGAAACCGTTGCTGAACCTGAATTTTTAGCACCAACAGTAATTTCTACCGGATTGTGCATAAATTGTTTAGCAATTCTGGCTACTTCTGCCGGCATTGTAGCCGAGAATAACCAAGTGCTTTTTTCGTCTGGAGTTGTTGAAAGGATGTTTACGATGTCTTCGTAGAAACCCATATTCAACATTTCGTCTGCTTCGTCAAGGATACAATAATTAATCTGAGTAATGTTTACCAATCCTCTGTTAATCATGTCCTGCATTCTACCTGGAGTTGCCACAATAATTTGCGCGCCTCTTTTGATGTCCCTAGCTTGGTCAGTAATACTTGCACCACCATAAACAGCCACTACATTAATACCTTTTTCGTATTTTGAGTAGTTTTTAATCTCGTTTGTAATCTGCAAACATAGTTCGCGGGTAGGTGATAAAATTAACGCCTGTGTATTTCTGTTGTTGGCATCAATTTTTTGAATGACTGGAAAACCGAAAGCTGCCGTTTTCCCTGTCCCTGTCTGAGCCAACGCAACTAAATCAATGTCTTGTTCCAATAATAGGGGAATCGCTTTCTCCTGTACTTCGGTCGGATTCTCAAATCCTAGATCGATAATCGCACGTTGTAGCGATTCACTCAATCCTAATTGTTCAAATTTATTCATATATGTTTTTAAAATTTGGTGCAAAAGTACGGTTAAATAACGAGATAATCTAATGGAAAATTTAGATTTAAGATTTTATTGTTATTTGAAAATCAATTAGTTAGTTTTTTAAGAACGCTATAAGTTGTTCCGTTGCCTTCCCACGATGGCTGATAACTCCTTTTTCTTCGATCGAAAGTTGTGCAAAAGTAACCTCAAAACCCGCAGGTTTGAAGATGGGATCGTAGCCAAAACCCTGATTTCCTGTTTTTTCCAAAGTGATTTTGCCAAAAGCAATTCCTGTAAAAAGATGTTGTTTTCCGTTTAAATGTAAGGCAATTACTGTTTTAAACTGAGCTTTTCTGTTGGTTTCATTGGATAATGCATCTAATAATTTATTCATATTGTCTTCGGAACTGCGTTGTTCGCCAGCATATCGTGCTGAGAAAACTCCGGGTTCGCCGTTTAATGCTTCTACTTCCAGTCCAGTATCATCGGCAAAGCAATCATATCCGTATTTTTCGGTTACATAATTAGCTTTCATAATGGCATTTTCTTCTATGGTTGCTGCTGTTTCCGGAATTTCTTCGAAACAACCGATACTTTCCAAACTGATAATGACAATAGTTGATGGAAGCATTTGTTGGACTTCTAGTATTTTATTTTTATTATTGGTAGCAAAAACAAGTTTCATTATTTGATATAGAATTGATGAATGACAAAGATACAAAGTTTCGAAAATAGTTTATGAAGTACAATTGTTAATTTAAAGTAGTTGGATTTTGTAACCTGTGGATCCTTATTATACTGATATTTTGGGTTCAAATAAAGTAATAATATTCTTTATTTTTTAAATTGAATTCTATGAAAATAACGATTATTGGTATAAAATAGAGGGCAAAATACGTTTCTTGATTATTTTTATTTATTATTGTAATTCAAACCAAATTAGAAAGACAATGAAAAAAGCATGTTTATTATTCGTTTCGGTATTAATTTTTGGAGTTTTGTTTACATCTTGCACGAAAGATGATAGCGGGCCTGTTGATATGAATTTAATTGAAGGAAAGTGGAATTTCAATAAATCAACTGCAACTTCCAGTGGGATTACAATACCTTACCCAACATCATATTTTAAAAATGAGGATGGGTGTACTAAAGACTATGTTGATATTAAAACAGGAGGTATTGTGAAATATGCTGATTATTCATTAAATTGTGTATTAATAGAAAAAGATGGGACTTGGACACAAAGCGGAAATACTATAACAATTAACGTTACTGGTACTAGTTTTAATGGAACTTTTAATGTTGCAAGTCTATCAGCAACCGAATTAATATTGAAAATTGATGGAACCTACCAAGGAAATTCAGGTACATTTAATCTGTATTTTACAAGATGATAATTTAGATGTTAGAAAGTAATCAAAAACTGATAAATTTTAAAATGTGAAAACAGTTGCGTTAATTAATAGTTAAAGTTTTGATTTTTATAGAGTTATAAAAAAAATTAAATGTATATTTGCATTGTTGTTTTGATTAACTACTTGAGTATATCAATCTGAACTGAGAAGATTATTCAATAAGTCAACCACCGAAAGGAACAAAGTTGATAATGGTGAATCAAAATCTACATAAGGAGGTCTGTAAAAAGACCTCCTTTTTTTGTTTTTAGGACACTGATGATTTGTAGTTGCGGTTAGCAGCTATTTTTTTTATATTTGAAATAACGCACCAATTTTTTATAAAATATTTTGAATTTAACCATTTTAAATCCATTTTCCAAAATATTTAAATCAGCAGCGTTAATGTGTTGTTAAAGCTTTCAATTTTAAATTTTTAATATAAATTATTTGTATATTTGAATGTAGTTTTGATTAATTACTTGAGAATGTCTATTTCATAAGGGAATATGTCAACTCATAATCGGCCATATCAGTAACGGTATGAGTCAATAATGGTAAATCAGAATTTACGATTGGAGGTCTGTAAAAAGACCTCCTTTTTTTGTTTATAATTGACTTAGATTTTCTATTAGAAATGAGAAGACTTTTTTATAAAATAATTTCAATTTCAACAATTCAAATGCATTATTAATAATTTATAAAACAGCAGCGTTAATGTGATGTTAAAACGTGAAATTTTGATTATTGAATAAAAATTAATTGTATATTTGAATGTGGTTTTGATTAATTACTTGAGTCTATCAATCTGCAAAAGAAAGGTTATTCAATAGTCAGCTACCGTAAGGTGTTAAGTTGATAATGGTAAATCAAAATCTACGATGGGAGGTCTATAAAAAGACCTCCTTTTTTTGTTTTTAAAATTCAGTATTCTAACTATAACGCAATCTCACAAAAACATGTTTGATTCCTTTTTTGTCGGATTCTCTTTCGTCTATTTCGAGAATATCAGTTAAAGATTTTAGCATTGGAGTCAGTTTTGAAAATCCGTAATTTCGAGGATCGAATTCGGGTTTTTTCTTCACGATGAGGTTTCCCACATCACCAAGAAATGCCCAACCATCATCATCACCAATAGCTTCTAATGTGTCTTCTATAAGTTCTATGGTTTGATTGTCGATTTTGGCGGGAGTTTCTTTTTGCTGCAACTGTTCGCTATTGCTCGGATCTATTGATTTTTTAGAATCTGTGGCAGGAGTTATAGCACGTTTTGGTAATTTCTTTTTGATAGCGCCATCCAGAACTTCAATATAAATAAATCTATCGCAAGCAACTATGAAGGAATTAGGTGTTTTCTTTTCGCCAATTCCAATGACTTTCATTCCGGATTCTCGCAAACGAATTGCCAATCGCGTAAAATCGCTATCGCTGGAAACGATGCAAAATCCATCGACTTTATCGGAATACAACAAATCCATTGCATCGATAATCATCGCTGAATCCGAAGAGTTTTTCCCAACGGTGTAACTGTATTGTTGAATAGGGGTAATGGCGTGTTCCAATAAAACACTTTTCCATCCGCCAGCATTTGGTTTTGTCCAATCGGCATAAATTCGTTTTGTTGTGGGCGTTCCGTATTTGGCAATTTCCTCCATCATTCCTTTTACATTGCTGTAAGGAACATTGTCCGCATCAATAAGGACGGCGAGTTTTAATTCTTTGGTATCTTGTGGCATATTTAAAAAATCTAATATTCTTTCAAATATACAAAGTTTATTGTGAAAACGAGTTTTTAGCCCTGATAGAAACGGCATCCCAAGCTTTTGGGCTTGGATAGAGTGGATGGCAGGAAACGACTCCTAAAAATAAATTTGCTTTAAAGACTATAATAAATTTTAAATAATTAATTTTGCAACCTCTTAAAATTAATATTAGTATTTCATTATATTATGGTAAAAGATTTATTCGAAAGAATTCAAAACAATAAAGGTCCATTAGGAAAATGGGCTTCGCAGGCAGAAGGTTATTTTGTTTTTCCAAAACTAGAAGGGGAACTAGGACCAAGAATGCAGTTTCACGGAAAAGATATCCTGAACTGGAGTCTGAATGATTATCTAGGTCTTGCGAATCATCCGGAAGTGCGTAAAGCCGACACAGAAGCGGCGATTGCTTATGGTGCAGCGTACCCAATGGGTGCCAGAATGATGTCTGGTCATACAAAATATCACGAACAATTAGAGAAAGAATTGGCTGCTTTTGTAATGAAAGAATCAGCTTATTTATTGAATTTTGGTTATCAGGGAATGGTGTCTATTATTGATGCCTTGGTTACCAGAAATGATGTAATTGTTTATGATGTCGATGCCCATGCTTGTATTATTGACGGTGTTCGTTTGCATAGCGGAAAACGTTTTACTTACAAGCACAACGACATTGAAAGTATGGAGAAAAACCTGAAACGTGCGACAAAATTGGCGAAGGAATTAGGAGGTGGAATTCTTTTTATTACCGAAGGTGTTTTCGGGATGCGCGGTCAACAAGGCAAGTTGAGAGAAATTGTGGAAATGAAAAAGAAATACAATTTCCGATTGTTAGTTGATGATGCACACGGTTTTGGAACTCTTGGAGCTACTGGAGCCGGAGCCGGCGAGGAACAAGGCGTTCAGGACGATATAGACGTTTACTTTTCGACTTTTGCAAAATCAATGGCCAATATTGGTGCTTTCGTTGCAGCTGATAAAGATATAATTGATTATTTAAAATATAATTTACGTTCTCAAATGTTTGCCAAAGCTTTGCCAATGATTCAAACCATTGGGTCCTTGAAACGTTTGGAATTGTTGCGTGAATCCTCTGAGATAAAAGATAAACTTTGGGTAAATGTGAATGCATTGCAAAGTGGTTTAAGAGAAAAAGGATTCAACATTGGTGACACCAATACTTGTATTACACCAGTTTACTTAGAAGGAAGTATTCCGGAAGCGATGATTATGGTGAACGATTTGAGAGAGAATTATGGAATTTTCTTGTCGATTGTAGTGTATCCTGTTATTCCAAAAGGAATGATTTTGTTAAGAATGATTCCAACAGCTTCTCACACAATTGCTGATATTGATGAAACACTATCAGCTTTTGAAGCGATTCGTGAGAAATTGCAAAATGGGACGTACAAAGAAATCGCCGACAGAACTACGGTCGATGTTTCATAAGAAGTGATTAGTTTATAAGCTAAAAGTACTATTATTTCTTGGATTTTTTATTTAACACTGAAGCCTGCTGTCTGCTATCTGAACCCTTATGTAAGTATCTGAGCAGCGTGAGCCTTTGTTTTCACTTCCGAAATTACTTCATCGATAATTCCATTTTCATCAATCACAAAAGTAGTTCTATGAATACCGTCATATTCTTTTCCCATAAACTTTTTGGGTCCCCAAACTCCAAAAGCCTGTATTACTGATTTATCCTCATCAGCCAATAAAGGGAAGGGGAAATCGTATTTTTCCTTGAATTTGGCTTGGGCTTTTGCCCCATCGGCACTTACTCCTAAAAGGGCATAGTTATTAGCTTGAAAACGCTCAAAATTATCTCTTAAATCACAAGCTTCGGCAGTGCAGCCTGGTGTGTTTGCTTTTGGATAAAAGAAAACCACTAGCTTTTTTCCTTTGTAATCAGCTAATTTATGAGAAATTCCATCCTGGTCAGTTCCTGAAAAATTGGGAGCTTTATCCCCTTTTTTTAATGTTGTCATAATTGGGTGTTTTAGGTTTGCCCCAGATTAGAGTGAAAACCCCGGAGTTTTTGAAGTTAATTTTTTCTTGAAATAGCAAAGCGACCAAAGTAAGCTCTTGCTATTGTTTAGAAAAAAAACTACAAAGACGAGGAGTTGAAACGAAAAGCTGGATTAGGCACATAATAAAAATTAGAGTAATTTTACGACTCAAATTTAATGAAAAATGACCAAACCAGAACGTGCAACATTTGTTATAAATACGTTAAAAGAATTGTACCCCAATGTTCCAATCCCTTTAAATCATAAAGATCCATATACTTTGCTGATTGCGGTTTTGCTTTCGGCACAATGTACGGATGTTCGTGTCAATCAAATCACGCCTTTGCTTTTTGCCAAAGCAGATAATCCTTATGATATGATAAAAATGACGGTCGAGGAAATAAAAGATATTATTAGACCTTGTGGTTTATCGCCAATGAAGTCGAAAGGAATTCACGGTTTGTCTCATATATTGATTGATAAACACGGGGGAAATGTTCCTCAGAGTTTTGAAAGTTTGGAAGAATTACCAGCCGTGGGCCATAAAACAGCGAGTGTTGTTATGTCTCAAGCTTTTGGTTTCCCCGCTTTTCCGGTTGACACACACATTCACAGATTAATGTATCGGTGGAATTTATCAAGTGGAAAAAATGTAGTTGAAACCGAAAAAGATGCCAAACGCATTTTTCCAATAGACACTTGGAATGATTTGCATCTTCAAATGATTTGGTATGGTCGCGAATATTCTCAGGCAAGAGGTTGGGATTTAGAGAAAGATATCATTACCAAAATGATAGGCAGAAAATCTGTTTTGGAAGAATATTATACAAAAACATCCCGATGATTTTCGGGATGTTTTTCTAATTAGCCATAACTTCGAAACTCATAGTTTTCCCATTTATTATACTCAACGCTTTTGAATAATTTAATAAAAAAGAAATGGTCTCTTTTTTGGGTTTCATTGTAGGTATTTCTAATGTTTTTTTAAAGTAAATTTTTGCCATAAAGTAATAAAGTTTTTGTTTTTTATTACAACGCAATAATTTTCAGTATAGTATTAATTCGTTAAAATAATTTGATGTTTGTCAATAACTTTTCTCATATTCATTAGAGCATAACGCATTCGTCCCAAGGCGGTATTAATGCTAACTCCTGTTATTTCTGAGATTTCCTTGAAACTCATATCTTGGTACATTCGCATAATCAATACTTCTTTTTGATCTGCAGGAAGTTCCTCTATTAGTTTTTTTAAGTCAATTTCGACCTGTTCCCGTATGATTTTATTTTCTATCGTGAGCGAATCATCAGACATAATTGAAAAAATGGAAAATTCCTCTGTTTCTCTGAACATTGGCATTTTTTTGTTTTTTCGATAATGGTCAATAATAAGATTGTGGGCAATTCGCATTACCCAAGGCAAGAATTTACCTTCCTCATTATAGGCTTTTGATTTTAAAGTTTTGATAACTTTAATAAAAGTGTCTTGAAATATATCATTCGAAATGTCTCTATCCGAAATTTTCGAATATATAAAACCAAATATTTTCGATTGATGTCTATTGATTAATAGTGTTAAAGCATTTTCATCCCCTTCAACATAATTTTTTACCAATAAAGAGTCTGGTAGTTGAATATTAGCCATAGTTATACGTTTTAGTTTTAATGAAATTGGTGCAATTTTATCTAAAAAGTAGTTCTATATAATAGGCTAATGTGTTTTTGTGGTTTATTATTTGTCAAATTTAACAAAAATTTATCTTAAGAAGCAAGTAAAAAGAAAAATAATTAATTTTTATATATAAAATTCCTTCAAAACTTAATAGTACTTAATTCATTACTATAGATTTTGATACGTATTGTCACTAAGACCTATAATTAACAATAATTTTAATATTTTGAGTTTTATGTAATTTTTTTTACATAAAAAAATTACTATTGATTTTACTCAATAATAATTTTTTGGGCTGATAAAATTAAAAAAAAATTGGTGCTAAATTGACTTTATAAACTTATTTTGTTTTCCATAACTAATTTTTAACTTCTATAGATTCAGCTTTTCTGGCAACTAATTCTTTTTTTATTTCCTTTGCTTTGTCTTCTGTCAAGTCATAATTTCTCATTATCCACATAGCTATCAATGTGCCTAAAATTGGGATACCTGAGTAAAAAATTCTCAAACCAGTTACTGCTCCCTCAGGTTGGGTCGCTGCATCAGCATTAAACCCCACTATCGTCATGATAACACCCGTTAATAATCCTGCTATTGCAAAACCAAATTTAACCATCCACCAATAAATAGCTCCAAAGATTCCTTCCCTTCTTTTACCCGAAGTCAATTCATCCAAATCGCAAACATCAGCTGTCATAGACATCATCAAAGTAAATAAACTTCCGATACCAAAAGAGAAAAAAGGTAAGGCGAACAAAAACATAAAGGGCTTACCTGGAATAAAGAGAAACCAAAGCAAAATATATCCTAAAATAGATATTCCCTGACAGAGTAAAAAGGCATCCTTTTTACCCATTTTTCTAGATATCCAGGCTACTATTGGTATTACTAAAAAAGTAGTTGATAAAGCTCCCACACAACCAAAAAGGGTAGGCCAAATGCCTGCCGCAACAACATTACCATTAAAAAGATAGTAAACCACAATAAAGAAAGAAAATGCAGCTACGGTATTGAAGGCATTAAAAATTAAGAAAGTAGCAATACAAAGTTTTCTGAAAGGTGCACTACTAAAAGCTTCTTTGAAACTCTTAAAAATTTCCTTTAAACTACCTCTTATTGTTTTAAACGTTAATGGAGCAAAACTTTCCTCATTTTTTGTAGACTTGCTTTTAATGAAGATGGCAGGAATCATCGCCAATATCATACACGAAATACCTACCCATATGGCCAAACTTCTTGTGGCTGTATCAGCATTAGGGAACCATTTTGGGTCATACATAACCACCCAAAACCAAGGCGCAATTACCCAGGCCCACTGCCCAATCCATTGTGATATTGCCATAATATTTGTTCGTTCGTGAAAATCATCACTCATTTCATAACCCATAGCCACATAAGGAACACTAAAAATAGATAATCCTAAATAAAACACAAAAGACATTAAAAGGAAGAATACAAAATTATAATTTAGTCCATTTTCTCTATACAATTGCCACATTATAACAAAGGAAATCCCCATAATGATTGCTCCAATAAAAACATAATGTCTTCGTCTTCCCCAAACAGATCGAGTATTATCTGAAATAAAACCCATAATAGGATCTATGAAAGCATCAAATATTCTAGGCAGAAAAAACAAAATGCCCCACATCCAAGCTGGGAAACCTAAATTTTGTACCAATACTACCATGAAAATTCCAAGTGCAGCAGGAAACATTTGGTTAGCTAACATACCTAATCCAAATGCGATTTTTTGACCCATAGGAACCATACCTATTGGGTTTGAAGTATTATTTGACATATTTAAAGTGTTTTAAATTATTTTTTCTATTATTATCAGGGTTTAATTACTATAGTTTGCAATGCTTTTGCATTGATTGAAATCTTTTTTTTCTTATTATTAAGATTAATTTCTAGAGATTGTTGATGTTCTGTAGGATTAAAAACAACCACTGCAATAGTCTTGTCAGGATTTTTTACCGCAGTAACCATAAAATCTTTATCGTTAATCGAGCAGCCTATTTTAACAGCTCCTGGTCTCATAAATTTGCTAAAATGTGCCATTGTGTAATATAAAGGTGTAAAATAAACCTCATCTTTATCGACATCTACTATGACGGGAGCAATACACCAGTTTTTAAACCAATTAGGTCCTCCTTGAGTGTCTAAAACCATATTCCAATCGACCCAACCATCAACCCAATTATTCAAACAGCCAATAATATCAGTAACGTATCTATTTACTGGTGCATATTTTGGGTGCAAATATTTATCGTTTTCACTTGCCCAATCCCAACCCCAATCTGTAGCCTCTTTACTCCAATACCAAGCATCATCTTTCCAATGTGGCACTTCAGAATCCACACAAGCTTCGGTTTGAATTAAATATTTATTGGGTGCTTTTTTGTGGGCATATTGCAATATATCAGGGAAAACTTCATAAGTGCTTTCATACCAATGAATAGCTGTTCCTGCATAATATTTAGATGTATTTTCATCTTTATACATCGAATCTACCCATTCTTTTAATCCTCCTCTGTTTTGGTCATAACCCAATATTTTCACATTGCCTTTGCCTTTGGCTTCTAGAGTTGGTCCTAAATAATTTTGAACAAAACTGGTCATTTCTTCGGGAGAATAAAGCATACTTTCCCAGTTATTTCCGTTACCATTAGGTTCATTTTCAACTGTAATTCCCCAAATATCAATGCCTTCTTGCTTGTAAGCATCGATGTATTTTGAAAAGTATAATGCCCAAGTATAATTGTATTCTGGCAGCAATTTACCTCCAACCCAGTTTTTATTGTCTTTCATCCAAGGCGGAGCTGTCCAAGGCGATGCAATTATTTTGAAACCCTCTTTTGAAATGGATTTTGCTTCCAAAATCATTGAAATGAGGTTGTTATTTTTATCTTCTTCAATAGAAAAATGATCTAAATCTTTATCGCCATCTACCATTGCATAGGCGTAATGCTTCAAAGAAAAATCACAAGAATTTATATGGGTTCTAGTTAATGAATAGTTTGCCCCGCTTTCACTAAAATAAGCATCAATTATTTTTTTATGGTTTTCCTTGCTTAATTTATTTAATAAATAGGCAGATGACTCTGTAAATGCTCCTCCAAAACCTGTAATGGTTTGAAATTTTTCTTCTGGATTTAATACAATTATAAGTGGGTTTTTATTTTCTGAAAATTCAGATATTTTTTTTAAAGAATTTCCTTTGGCAGAAGTTTCATAAACATCAGTTTTCAATTCTTTTGCTACTTTACAACTATTCAAGGTGAATGCCATAATAAAAAATATTATCGAAAATTTAAAAAAACTGAAACTCAAATTAAATTTTTCCATTATTATCTATTATTTGTTTAATAAAGAAGGTGTTTTAACATCCAACAATAAGTCATTTAAATTCCCATTATATGTTTTTGTAATGGATTTTCCATCACGAGTCAACCCTTTAAAAACACCTTTATCTACTAAGTCCCAAAGTCCATATTTTGCTTGACCTTGTAAATTGATTAATCCAAAATGATTTTCTGATCCTAATGGATTAGCATTATCTTTCCATTGTTCATCAAAAGCTTCAAAATAAAAAAGAGTAATTCCTTCTTTATTTGTCCATTCTCTCATTAGTTTATAATACAGAGCTGATTTGTATTCATCTATTGCTTTTGAACCCGTGTTTCCATATTGATCATTAGATAAAGTTGCCCAACCTGTTTCCCCAATGTGAATTTGTTTATCTACTCCTAGAGATTTCATGTGATTTGATACACTATTGTATTGCGTAATTGCATAATCTCTTGCCCGAACCATTGCAGCATCGATTTTCTCCCGTTCAGTTAACTGCTTTTCATTCTCCAAGATTCCCCAAAATTGAGGATTGTAATGCGTATCATGCATTGGATAAGTATGCATCGAAATATAATCGACTGCTTTTATGAGTTGATTTAAATCTTCAACATGATAGTCATTACTACCGCCTCCCCAAGAAGCAAAATTATCAGAAGCTGTTATCCATAGATTTTTGGGTAATTTTCCTTCCTTTTTTAAATTCTGTAAATGATTTACCCATTTTAATATGATACTTGGATCAACATAATAACTCCAGGCCCATTTTACCATCGCTTCATTCCCTACTGAAATGATTTTAACAATCTCAGGATATTCATTTGCTAGTTTTACCGCTTCGGCTATTTCTATAGGATTGCGATCACTATCTTCATTACGGATGAGAGGGTTTGCTGTCCAAGAGTTTTTACAATCTATCCAAGCCCCGAGCATCAAATACATTTCAAAATGGGGATCCTCTTTCTTTAATGCTCTTATTGCTTTTAATAAATTAGAAGTATCTGTATGATGCACATTATAGGTTCTAAGGACTTTAATGTTCATCGCTGACAGAATTTTCAAATCTTCCGTTATTTGAGAAATAGTAGG
Organism: Flavobacterium sp.; assembly: GCF_043780635.1. Taxonomy (GTDB): domain Bacteria; phylum Bacteroidota; class Bacteroidia; order Flavobacteriales; family Flavobacteriaceae; genus Flavobacterium. The sequence goes on along the minus strand of NZ_JAYWCK010000121.1, from coordinate 74,116 downwards.
TTCAATATCCCTTGTTTTATCTCTATACCCACCAAAACACATGGCCTGATAATTTGGATTTCCCAATATTTTTTCAGCCGTAATTTCATTTGACAATTTTAAATTAGTGCTTTTGCAATTGAAAAACAGCACCGACATAAGCATCAGAAGAAAGAAGATTGCGTTTTTTTTCATCAAACTAAATAGTAATAGCCACCATTACTTGAATAATCTCTCCTGTTCTGTCAAATATTTTTTGACTCACCTCACGACTCAAAATCAAAGTTGAAATAGTTTCTATCTCATTATTTTTATATTTTACTTCTATTTGATTCTTATCTGCAATTTTATAAATCATCGGTACTTGACATATAGTAAATGCCAGACTCCCTTTTTCTAATGTTACTGAATAGGGCTTATTTTCAAAATCTATAAAACTTACAGTTTCCTCTTGCTGTAAAAATTGATTTTTGTTTAGCAAAGTAGGTTGAAACATCAGTTGACCACTTTCTACTTTTACGCCCAATTCTCCTTTTCTTGTAAGGACATCTTCTTTTACTTGCCCGGTCATTCCAGGTTGTTGAGCTCCTCTGTGCAAAGGGGTATGTGAGTATGGATCAGTTGGAAATGCTCCGTAAACTTCTGGCGTTTTATGAACGCCTATACCTTTACCTATTTCATCATAATGCAATGACAAAGCCTGAATAACCGCAATATCTTCTTTATCTTTATAGGCTTTTTCAATTACTTCTTGAACAGCCAAATGCAGCTTTGATACCATATGCCAATAAATAGAGCCCAATCCTTCATAGCCATAGAATGTTCCAGATCTGCCCGTAAATGCTTTATGATTAAAAACATCTTCAAAAATTTGGAGTATTTCTTCAGATTCTTTTTCAACCAAAACTTGATATTCTTCTTGATTTTTGAGTTGTCGCAAAGCTCCTTTTAAGTCATTGGCATTATGGAAGTTTCCATTAAAATGATATCCTCCTTTAACATCTCTGTCTACAATGGAATAATTAGCATTAGCAATTAATTTTGCTAATAAAGTTGACTTTTCAATACTTCCTTTTGGAACATTATTTTTTTCTAAAAACTTAGGCAATTCTTTATTCGGATACAAGATATAACTATTTTGATCGGGACGATACAAAGCACTATTTCTTAATGCATTCAGTATTTCTAATGATTCATTGGCATTCAAGTAACCTGAACTTAAAACTGCTACTTGACCCTCGAGCATTTCGCTTAGATTCGAAATAACCACACCATCATTTTTAACAGACATCAAATTATAAGCCTGATACAATTTATCCGGTCTTTGGTTGGCTTTAATAGAATGTTCAATGAAAGCTAAACCTGCCTTTGTGAATGTTTTTAAACCAGCAATAGAATGAGTTCTTTTTTTGCCAGAAAATCCAGTATTATAAACTTGAAAACGATAATCAGAAGCCGCTTTTCCTAATCGGTCTAATATGTTTCTACGGGATTGATTATCAATTTTTCCGGAAAGTAAATGTTCATTTTCTACTAAACATTCTCTAACTTGATGATAAAATTCTACCATTTCATCAGAAATTTTGATAGTTGCTAATTCGGATGATTCTAATATACTTTGGAAAGTTTTTAAAAATCTACGCAAATAACAAAGTGTAACCATAGACACTCCATTTCCTACCAAGGCATTATTCGCATCATTCCATTCCGGACGTTGAGTGTTCATCCATATTCCTCCCTCGGGGATGAAATTTGACATCTTAGCCAAAACGGTTGCTAATATTTTTTCAATGAAATTTACATGATAAATTTCATTGTTATTATCCTCTATCAAAGTACCGTCAGCACCTATTTTTGCTCGATTTTCATTCACTTTTTTCTCCCAACTATGACTGTATTCTATAGTATCTTTTGGGTTTTTCAAGATATCCTGATAGGATTTAATAGTATAGGGTACTGCAGCATATACAAAACATTCTTTATCAAAATAAGAGTTTAGTTTACCCGGAGAAAACTTTTCAATAAATTCTAAAAATTTCAACAAATAAATAATTTGGTGATCCCCCCAATATCCAATATAAGACCAAGGATTATCCGGCTCAATGGCTTCCCAATCAAATCCACTTTTAGTTACTCTGTAGGGATTATATCCGTCGAATGTAGAAGCATTTAGGAATTTAAAAATCATTCCTTCGATAAAATTGGGATAAGCGAAAGCCAAAGCTTCCCAGTTTTGAAATATATCTCTCCAATTTCCTTCGTAATCCAGAATTTTAGAATCATCTACTTCACTTCGAGTATTTATCGAGAATTTATTCCAAGGACGGCTAGGATCGCCATGTCTGCGGCTAAATTTCAGAGGTAAATATTCTGTACATAACCTTACTAAATCGACATCTTTTTGACTTTCGATTAATTGAAGTAAATCGATATAAGAGAATTCATCTTTTAAACCTTTAACAAATGCTTGATTTTTTTCAAACACTTCACTATTTGCTTTTACTAAATATTGTGTAAAATCCTTTTTCCCTATTTGATAATTCTCATCAAAAATTCCTCCTCGCATAATATTAAAAAGAACATTGGCAAAGTGGCGAGTATCAATCAATTTGTCGGCAGTATATTGCAATCCATCAGCAGAAGCATTCAGTGAAATAAGATTTTGTTTCCCTAATTCAACATCTTCGATAAGTTTGTTTTCAATGGTTTTATCATGAATTATTGACTCACAAAGTTGAATAACTTGCGATTGAGTCTGATTTACATTGGCAATAATTTTCCAATCTTTTGAAGTGTTTTGAGGTAAATACAAATCATTAGAGATAAAATACGCTCCTTTTTCCCCTTTAATATCGGTTTCGGCTGTTAGTTTTTGAAGTTTTCTAAAAGCTGGAAGTTGTTTAGAAGATAACAAATGAGTTGAATTTTGCATTCCCATTGACCACACAATATTAGCCTTAAGCGCTTCACTAGGTTCTGCTTTGTCAACTATTATGGCACTAAGGGCAAAAATACCTAAACCACTTGCTGCTTGCAATTCGTTTCTTTTGTATGCATCTACCAGATTACTGGTGCTCATTTGCAAATCACTACTTACACCATGTGGCATAATATTTTGAATGCCATCTAATACCGTAATGTTGTAATTTTTATTTGAATTATTTATGATTTCAGATTTTTTCACAAATCCAAAAATATTACTGGAACTCCATTGGTATCTAAAAGTCAGTTGTAAATCGTTATGAATCTCTTCGAATATAATTTTGTTACCGTAAAAGTTTTTATATAAATTTCTTGTAAGATTATAGTTTTCATTAAAACGTTCTGTAAAAGGTTCCCATAGCAATACGTTCTCATCAAAATGAATTTGAAAAATAGATTTACTACCTGTAATATCAGCAAATTCGGTTATTTTATCATCTGTGTAATATGGAAAAAGTGCAAATTCCGCATTTTTTCTGCCAGCGGTAAGTCCGCCGTTACTCGAAATAAACATCCAATGATTAGAATCACTCACAATGCTCATGAAAAATGGACGCATGGTATCATGATTAGCAATTTTATAATATTTCTCTCCCTGTATTTCGACTATATCCATGTTATTCTATATTAATGTATTATTTCCTTAATCATAAGATGCTTTTCACTTTTAAGAAGCATCCTTTATTTTAATTTTATCAAATTTCTTTTTTAGTTTTTTCAATGACTTACTATTGGTAAAAGGATTAATCTGATGGACTTCTTTTAAAACGTAGTATGCTGATCGTGGATGTAATTGATACATTCCATTATCATTAGCCGAGCCTTTTTCACAAATCCCAAACCATTCTTCATTCATGTTATTTTTCCCCTTTTCAAAATCAAAAGTATACCCACCATTAGCCCAAGATGCATTTGAATCGTGTAGGTCCAAATTTTTTGTTTGCCCATATTTCCACCAACCATCGCTAAACTGGAAGGTAAAACCACCGATACAATTTTCACTTTTACCTAAACCCGCTGCGTTTTCATATATTTCTTTCCAATTCCCTTTAAGAATAGACGCCTGCGCGTTTTGATCTTCTTTATTTGTGAGCACATTAAAAGCATCTGAACCAAATTCAGTTAATAAAACAGGTTTACCATACTCTTTTTTCACTTTTTCAAATAAATCTCCAAATGAAATTCCACGATAAACATTAGTTCCGTATATATCGATATCCGGACATTCTTTTGCTATTAAATCCAAAAAAAGTACATCTCCATTGCAAATTGCAATTGGATGTGAATTGTCAATAATTTTCATAGCCACTGCCGCTTCATTGAATAACGTATACATCGCCTGCGCACGAACAGCAGATTTTCTGTCATTTATAGGGACATCCTCTGTTTCTGCACCCTCCCAAAACAAACCATAATTATTTTCATTACCCAATAAAAACAACAATAACCCCTTGGAGTCTTTATAGTCTCTAGCTAATTGTTTTAGTTCTTTTAATAGCAATTCTCTCGCAAATGCATCAGAATAATCGGTATTTGATACCCATTTACCATTTAAAGTTAAACCGTAGCGACCAAATGTGTGATTTATCATTGTATAGATCCCGTAATTTGTATAGATGTATTCAATCCATTTTTTTGGAATACCTGAATATACTCGTATCGCATTCACACCCATATTTTTTAATAGTGGCATCTCATTGTCCAATGCTTTTTGAATCATACTTTCCGGTTGCTCCCACAAAACATATGTGTAGTTTTTTCCAATGGGAAAATAATCCCAGTTCATCCCATTTATAACTAGATCTTTACCATTTACTTTAAGCTTTAAGCCATCTGCATTTTTATCGATTTCTACTTTGTCACCCTGCGCAATTACTGTTGTAACATTACTTTTATTCTTGTCAGCTATTTTTTTTCCTTTTGTATTGGCACAATTAGACAAAAACAAAATCATCATTAACGGAAAAGCACTTTGCTTTATGAATCTTCTATATTGATTTATCATATCCACCTTTCAATCCTTTATTTTACAAGAATTGCTTCTAATTGTTCCAACGATTTACCTTTTGTTTCGGGTAATAATTTTATGATTAATAGGAGTCCTAAAAAAGCGAAAAGTCCGAAAATCAGAAAAGTCAAAGTAGTTCCTAATCTTGACAATTCCCAAGGAAAAACAAGTTGAACTAAAAAGCTTACCGCCGAATTAATGAATCCGACAAAAGAAATGGCAATTCCTCGTATTCTATTTGGAAAAAGTTCCGAAAACAACACCCACATTACTGGTCCTAAAGAAATAGCAAATGAAGCCACGAAACCTAAAATACAAAATAGGATTAGTGTTGAATTCATCTTTATAGAAGCTGTTATAAGTTCTGATTCATATTTATTTGCAACTGCAGTACCAATGGTTGATGCTACAGCATTTTTAAATTCGGTATCCGTTTCAAAGGTTTTATTTTTTAAAGAATTCAGTTGACCATCATTTATTTCGACTGGTAACTTGTCAACTGAAGCATCGGTTAGAGTATAAGTTGCAGCATTAAAACTATAAGCCAACACAAACATACTCAGTGCAATTCCGCTTACACCAACAACTAACAAAGGTTTTCTTCCTAATTTATCAATTAAAGCCATTGCTACAATGGTAAACACCACATTGATAAGACCTACTAAAATAGCTTGGATAAAAGAAGCATCGGTACCAATTCCTGATTGTTCAAAAATCATTGGAGCATAGAAAAATACGCAGTTGATACCAACAATTTGCTGCAATATTGCGATTCCAATACCAATAGTCATTACTAATTTCATTGAAGGAACAAACAATTCCTTGATGGAAATTTTTTCTTTTGGAGCAGAATCCAATAAAATACTTTCCTGGATCTCGGCAACGACTTTCTCGGCTACTTTTTCATCGCCAACGGTTTTCATTATGTCTAAAGCTTCGCTGAATCTTCCTTTCATTATAAGCCATCTCGGGCTTTGAGGAACAAAGAACAAAAAGATAAAATAGAAAAAAGCGGGAATGAATTCAATTCCCAACATCCATCTCCAGTTGTATTCTCTTATTCTTAAATTTTCAACCCAAGCAGCATCAGAACTTGCTAAATGAACAATAAGATAATTAGTAAAAAAAGCTACTGAAAGTCCAATCACGATATTCAACTGATTGAATGAAACCATTTTCCCCCGTTTGTCTGCCGGTGCTATTTCGGCAATGTACATTGGTGCTATTATTAAAGAAATTCCAACACCAATTCCAGCTAACATTCTAGCTAATACCAAGATAAAAAAGGTAGGTGCCAAAGCGGATAAAACAGCAGAAAACGCATACAATAATGCTGAATATTTTAAAACAACTATTCTACCATATTTATCACTTATCGGACCAGCAAACATCATCGCCACAGTGGCCGATAAGGATAAAGAAGCTACCGCCCATCCCAATTCGATTTTCGAAAGCTGAAATTCAGGTTCTATAAATTTGATAACTCCGGAAATAACAGACGCATCAAAACCCATTAGAAATCCACCCATAGCAACCACTAGTGCAATTAACGTTACTGAACTTTTTTTAGTTTGCATATAATTTATCTATTTCGTTTATATTTAATATGGTTTAAAGGGTATTTTGAATAGCTGTGAAATTCTAATTTAATTATTAATTTTTTTGAATTGCTATATTATTTACTTCTTTAAAACTTTTAATGAACTAATAGCACCATTGGAATTAATTTTCAAAGTATAAATTCCAGTTGACAAACCTGACAAATTAATGGAGCCATCATTTTTCAATAAAAAACATTGTGTCATCAATTTTCCATTTATATCATATACCTCAACAACTGAATCCGTTGGCAAATACTTCAAATTCAATATGTCTTTTACTGGATTTGGATAAGCGACTATGCCTTCTGAAATATCTTCTTTTTCAATGGTAGTAGAAGCTATTTTTAACCCTGTCCTGTTTGTTTTAACAGTGAGAACAGCTTTGACAGATTCATTTCCGGCGGCATCTATGGCAGATAAATTTACGGTGTTTGTTGAGCCTTTGGCTAAACCTGTCACAGTAAAATTCAGTTGTGTCGTCGTTCCTTTTAGAACACCATTTACATAAACTTTATATCCCGTTACGCCCACATTATCTATTGATGCAGTCCACGATAAATTAAAATAGGTAGCTGCTATAGAATTGCTCGCCAAATTTCCTGGGACAGTTGGTGATTGTGTATCACTTCCTTGTGCAATTCCTGCATTCACATCATAACTGTTCAAATTATCATAATAATAAGTGTCCCCAGTAAAGGAATTAGAAGCAAATAACAGTATGATTTTATCCACACTTGTGTTAGAAGTAGTTGCGTCTGGAACATCCAGTAATTCAAAGGCAATGCGTTGCCACTGATTTTGAACGGTTGTTGTTCCTATGTAACGACTGTGTCTTCCCGATGGATAATTTGAAGCTGTAGCTACCGCACTGTTTTCAAGTTGAAGTATTAATTGTGTTCCAATTGGTGCTGCCGTATATATATCAATATAAAATTTCTTTGTCTTTGAAGTGTAGTTAGAAGCGTCTTTTATGCCGGAAGTTTTATAAACAATAATATCATACTGTTCAAGAGAATTTCTAATGTATTTAGCCGATAATGCTGATGTATTCACTCCTGACACTAAAGGATTAGGTACAACGCTATGAGTCCCTGTACTGCTAGTTAAATCAGCGTATCCACTAACATCAAAATTGGCAAAAGAGAATTCATAAAAATAAGGTGGTTGAACATAAACATATTCATTTAGAACTGTTGTTCCGCAACCTGAAGTAACGTTTGCCGTTACATTACCACTTGTGCTGCCAAAATTGATTTTAACCGTGCTTGTTCCTTGACCAGAAGCAATTGTGGCCCCAGTAGGCACGGTCCAAGAAAAAGTGCTGCCACTTGGTGCATCTGCAACTGAATATGATACATTTGTTGCCTGATTTACAACCTCTCTTGGCCCTCCTATTGTAGCCGTATTTGATGCATAAACCCTAACATAATCTATTTGCATTGACTGCGGAAATATACTGGTATCCACTGTTCCTCCAAGATTTCCTCCAACGGCCAAATTCATGATGAAAAAGAATCTTTTGTCAAACGGCCAACTATTAGGAGAAATATCACTAGTTGTAACCGTTTTATATAGAATATCGTCGACAAACCAACGGATTTTCCCAGCTTCCCATTCAATTGCGAAAGTATGAAATGCGTCTGCAAAGGTGCCCGAATTTAGCGAGAAATTTGTACTTGTATATTGATGATTAGTATTTGAACTTCCATAGTGTAGTGTTCCAAGAACAGTGTTGGGTGTTTTACTAATGCTTTCCATAATATCTATTTCACCACTTGCTGGCCAAGTACCATAAAAATTATCAGTGGGCAACATCCAGAAAGCAGGCCATAATCCTGCACCTGAAGGTAATTTTACCCTAGCTTCAAATCTACCGTAAGTCCAATCGCCTTTTAATAAAGATTTCATTCTAGCGGAGGTATAAGAACTTCCTGAAACCCTCTCCTTTTTTGCAGTGATACTTAAAATACCATTACTTATAGTTGCATTATTTGACTGATAATATTGCAACTCATTATTTCCCCAACCGCATAAACTTATGTCACAACCTGTACCTGTTTCGAAAGTCCATTTTGTAAGATCAACTTGGGTACCATTGAATTCATCAGACCAAACCAGTGTTGGACATTGAGCTTGAGCGTTAATATTAAAGCAAAGCAAGATTAATGTTGTAAATAAACATTTTAGTACGTGGTTTTTTTTCATAATAATTTGGATGTTTTAATTTGATTAGTAATTAGTTATTTTTTTTTTTGATCTAGGATATTTACCAAAAATAAGCTCATCATAATCCGCTTTCTAATGAAGTGATTATGCAAATCGGCGAATAGTATGAAAAGCTTGAGTGTAGTTTACTTCAATATTAAAATCAATTTCGCAATCGATTATTAAATATTGAAAAAATAATTTTTTAATTTTCATTATTGCTTCTGCTTAATAAAAAACAGAAGCAATAATAAAAAAACAACAAACATTAATTATAAACTCTAACGTAGTCTATTTCAAAAGTTGAAGAAACAAAATTAGGATCAATAGCTCCTCCAAAGTTTCCGCCCATAGCAGAATTGAAAATAAGGAAGAAATTCTGGTTAAATGGTAAACTTGCCGAATTTACAAAAGTTTTAAACAACTGACCGTCGACATAAAATTTGATAGCATCTGCTCTCCAGTCTATGGAATAAATATGAAATGAAGTAGTTGCTGTAGTATTTGGAGTTGTATTAGACGAATCACCACCTCCACCTGAACGGCCTGGATAATGAAGCGTGGCATATATTTTATTTAAGTCATTACCTTTATGTTCCATCATGTCGATTTCTCCGCATGCTGGCCAAACAGAAGTATCAATATTATTTCCCAACATCCACAATGCTGGCCAAGTTCCTCCACCAGATGGCAATTTTGCACGCATTTCTACTCTACCGTATTTGAAAGAAAATTTACCTTTAGTTAAAAGTCTAGCAGAGGTGTAACTACTTCCTAGATAGTTTTCTTTTTTGGAAATAATTTTTAAATAACCGCCTTGTACAATTACATTTTCAGGTCTACTAGTATAAAATTGGGCTTCATTATTTCCCCAACCGCCAGCACCTATATCATAACCCCATTTTGCTCCATCGGGCGCACCATCTGTATTAAATTCATCTGCCCAAATTCCAGCAGGAGCGACATATAATGTTAGTGTTACAGATGTACTAGCAAAATTAGGTCCGTTATATGCTGAAACATAAATTTTAAAGGTATTTGTCCCCGATGTCTTATATTTATAAGTATAAAGCCCACTAGTCACATCCTGAACCTCACCTTCCCCAAGAGATATTTTATATGAAGTCGCATCTGCTGCGCTTATATTAAAAATCACAGTTCCATTGCCGTCACCGTTTGGGAATTGTGTACTTGTGCCAACAATTTGCGCTGTAACCACAACATTAGATGGGGTCGTTCCGTATGTTCCGCCTCCACTACTATCAGAGGTACAAGAGACCATAACTAAAGCGCATAGTATTATACTGCTAATAAATGTATATACTCGCCAGTTATTTAATTTAGAAACCAAAGTATTTTGTATCATTTGAATGTTATTTTAAATTTATAAAAAAATTAATAGACCCAGAACCAAAATTAAGTTCTGGGTCTTGTTTTAAAAAATTAAGTTGCTGGTTATAGTTTTAATAACTAGCCTTTCTTGTTTGAATACTATTACTCTTAAACATAGCTTTTGAAGAAATTGATTGTCAAATTCATAACAACAATAGCTGTTGTGTTTTGAGTATTAATTTATATATACTGATATATCTTTAGTGACACTAGTCGAAGTACCTCCTACTCCTGAAGCAACTACTGTAACTTTATACTTAAATACACCTGAAATTTTGGGATCAGTATTGTTAATGTAAGTGGTTGAAGCTGAATTAACATTAGACAGAATAACAGGATCAAAATTATTTGTGTCATCATAATCAATTGAAGCTTCAAGAATATTATTCCCCGTGATTGAAAAATTCACTTTACCGGAACCATCACCATCAGGATGCGTGGCATCTTTACCGACGATAACCGCATTGATAACAATATTATTAGGAGCTATTAAATCCCCGAAAGAATAGTTGTCTTCAGAACAACCTGCAACAACAAAAAGTAGCAAGAAGAATATGCCAAAATTGTATTTTATATTTGTTTTCATATATATTATTTTAATTATTTTGTACGAAATTATCTACGTAAAAAACCTCTTGTGCTCCAGCTTGGGTATCATTAAAACGCATTACTAGTTGTCCGAATTTAGCTCCAGCCGGAATAGCAGAAATAGTTCCATAATCGAAAACAATTTCTTCCCAAGCTCCAGAAGTAGTAATTGGCACCTTTTTTATTGCAACACCCGCTGCCGGTTGTCCAGCAACAACAGGGGCTTGTAATAACAAGGTTATATTTTTACCAATATTTGCTGGAGTAGGATTGTAAACCATAACTTTTATTTTTTTTCCATAAGCAAAATTTATTGGAATATTAAATGCGCTAAGCGTTCCGCTGGTTGTTCCTCCTTTAGTAAACATGCCTACTTTTGCACTAGTATTAAGACCTGTTGCATTAGGATTGTTAACGGTTGCAAATAGTGAAATTGGACTACCAAAAGGGGCAAATATATCCACATCTGGAGTTTCAAAGTCAATAGGCAAATCATATAATGTTTTATTTACAGTAGTTGTTGCAGCTCCACCACTTAATGCTACTACTTTCAAAACAAAAGGACTGCTTCCAGGAGCAGGATAAGTATGAGCCGGCAATGTTTTACCAAGATCCAATGGAGTACCTACTTCGTTAGCTACATCTCCATAATACACTATAAATGATTTAGCATATAATGCACTTACACTTACTTTCATTTCCCCAGAAGTTTTAATAACGACATTTTCTGGAGCTCTGAAAGTTACAACCAACGGATAAGTTGAAGTTGTTTGGTTTCCTGCAATATCAGTGTAAATGATAGTTACAGTATAAGAACCTTCGGGGTAAGTGTGTGAGGCACTTGAACCAGGGTTAACTATAGCAGATGCGTCTTTACCAATTCCGTGACCAAAAATAACCTTAGAAGACGTTACTCCTTCTCCTGTTGGCGAAATTCTAACTATTCCTGAATTATCAGTACAGATATTAAAAACTTTGGAAACGTTTGCAGAAGCTGCAGAACTTAAAAAAGAAGTGTCTTGATCAATTCCATCAGGAATACTGCAACTTATTGTAACAGCCAGTAGCAATACAAAGCTGAATATTAATTTTATATTTTTCATATTATTGTTATTATTAATTACTATATCCAGGATTTTGTACTAACAACGTGTTTTGCAATTCTTTGTAAGGAATTGGAAAAACTTCATTTTTATTTGGTTTAAAACCTCTACTTGCTAATACAGTTGCTGCATCCCCCCATCTCACTAAATCAAAGAAACGGTGTCCTTCACCAGCTAATTCTAATCTGCGTTCTGCTTTAATAGCAGCAAGTGAAACAGGTGTGCTTGCTAATCCAACTCTGGCTCTAACTGCGTCAAGTAAAGCTTGTGCCCTTTCTCCAGTTCCTCCTAATGCTTCTGCTTCCATCAAATAAGTATCCGCTAAACGAATAACGTAAGAGTTTTGGTGGTAATTTAAAACCGCATCTCCAGTACCTGTTGTTACATCGGCTTTTCTTGGAATAAATTTATTAAGAAAATAACCTGTATCTTGATAACCCGCAATATAACTTGCTTGATTAGCAGCACTCATAGCTTTCAAATCTAAAACCGTTGAAGCAAATCTAGGATCTGCTTTAATTACATCATAGAATACTTGTGTAATTACATTAAAACTCCATCCAGATGGAATATCAGGAGCAGAAGCAGCAATTTTAGTGTAAGATCTAGGGCCACACATTACATTGGCTACATTTCCTTCTGCGGCATCACCATAAGAAGTAATAGGATGGTTTGCCCAGCTCGCACTAGATACGGAAGTATGAGCTACTTCAATAATAGATTCAGTATTGAATTTATTATCAACTACCCAAAGATCACTAAACTTAGCCAACAACTTATAACCATATTGACTTATCCCTCCTGGAGTCCCATTTACTGCTGCTAATTCTGTTGCTGCTAATGTATTCTTCTTGTCATATAAATACACTTTCCCAAGTAATGCTCTTGCTGCTCCTTGAGTAAGGCGACCTGCATCAGCTGATGGAACCGTAACGGGTAAAAAAGGTATCGCATCAGTAAGATCTTTTTCTATTTGAGCATAAACATCTGCGGGAGCTGCTTGTTTAACTGAATAAAATTCAGGAGTAGTAAGAGGCACAGTAATTAAAGGAATGTTTTTAAACATTCTAACTAAATTGAAATAATAATTAGCTCTCAATGCTTTAGTTTCAGCAGTGTATCTTACAATTAATTTAGCATCCATAGGAATACCCGGTAATTTAGTGAGCAAATAATTAGCTCTAAAAATACCTTGATAATGCATATTCCAAAAATCTGGCGAAATAGTAGTCGGGCTTAAGGTGTAATTTGAAAAACCTTGAATTCCTGCACCATCAGTTTCTGATCCCCCACCGGCTAAATGGTCATCGGAACCCGCATTCATCATAGTAATCATATTGTCAAATCCTCCAGAATTTAATCGCATCATATCATAAACAGCGACTAGTCCTGCAAAAGCTTCGGTTTCATTTTTATAATAACCTGATTCTAGATTAGTTCCTTTTGGCGCTACCTCTAAAAAATCTTTTTCGCAGGAAACCATTGTGATTATTATTGCCAGAGCAATAAATAAAAACTTAATTTTTATTGTTTTCATAATTCTAAATATTAAAATTGAACATTAACTCCAAACATAAAAGTTTTGGCTTGCGGATAGTAACCTTTATCTATTCCTAAAACATTTCCTCCAATTTCTGGATCATAACCTGTGTATTTTGTAAGAGTCAATAAATTTTCACCAGTTACAAAAAATCTCACTTTACTAAGTTTACTCTTTACAACCATATCGTTTGGTAAAGAATATCCAAATGAAACCACTTTAAGACGCAAATAATCACCATCTTCTAAGTAGAAATCAGACATATTCCCAAAGTTTCCATTGGTATCATTATTTGTAAGTCTAGGATAATCATTTGAAGTTCCTGGACCAGTCCAACGACCTAAAGCTTCTGTCTGATAATTTGCAGTTGGGATATCTAAACGACGTAAGCCCTGAAATATTTTATTGCCAGTTGCTCCTTGAGCAAAAGCCATAAAGTCAAACCCTTTATAATCAATGTTTATGGTTAAACCAAAAGTATATTTTGGAAGTGGGCTACCTAAGTGTTGTTTATCTGCATCCGTGATTGCTCCATCTCCATTTGTGTCAGTCCAACGGAAATCACCTGGCCTTGCAATTGGTTGAATTAAACTACCATCAGCATTTGCATAGGCTTTAACCTCGTCGACAGTTTGAAAGATTCCGGCAGTTTTAAATCCATAAAATGAATTATAAGCCTGACCTACTTCTGTCCTTGTTACATCTCCCATTGATTGAAATGCTGCATTACCACCTATAAAACTTTTACCTTGACCTAAATAAGTCACTTCATTTTTTAAATACGATACATTTCCATTGGCTGAAAGATTAAATTCACCGAATTTTTTACGGTATCCAAGTTCAACTTCAACACCAGTATTACTCATATCGGCAACGTTTCCTAAAGGACTTCCTGTTGATCCAACATATCCTGGCAATTCTACGCGTTGCAAAATTCCAGTAGTTTTTTTATCGTAATATTCCATAGTTAATGTAAAATCATTAAATAATCTTGCATCAAAACCTATGTTCAATTGCGATGTTTGTTCCCATTTTAAATCTTTATTCGCAGGGGCATCCGGGCTATTTCCTGAAGAGATTGTTAAACCACTCGTCCCGAAAGTATAGTTTCTTCCTCCACCTATAAGCGCCAAGAATCCATTATCTCCAATTGCATCATTACCTGTTATTCCATAACCCCCTCTAATTTTTAAGGTGTTTACTACATCATTTTCTTTCCAAAAACCTTCTTTTGTAACTACCCATCCTAAAGAAAAGGAAGGGAAAACACCAAATTTGTTATTTGATCCAAATCTAGAAGAACCGTCCTTACGGTAAATACCAGTAAACAAATATTTTTCTTTGTAATTATAATTTAAACGAGTGAATAAAGATGAAAGTCTATGTCCTTGTGATGTGTACGCCCCTCCTGTTATTTTGTCTTTAGGAATAAAAAAGTTGAAAGAGGCATCTTGATAATTATTAACGGGTAAATTTTGGTAAGACACAAAAGTACCACTAGAATTATTATCTACATAATACCCTTGTCCCAACAATAAAGTAAAGTTATGGTCTCCAATGTTTTTTGTGTAGGAAAGAGTATTTTCATTATTCCAGCCAAAAGTTTCGTTGGTACTTCTATTCAAAGAATTTTGGGAAGTATTAACATTATTACTCAAAAAGAATTTAGGTGTGAATGATTCGTCACCCCAAAAAGCCCTCTTTAAACCAACAGTTGATCTGAATTTTAAATCTTTAATTGGCGTAATTTCAAGAAAAGCGTTACCAATAAAATCATCAGACCAATTATAGTTGCCTAATCTCGTGTTTAAATAAGCAACCGGATTAGTCATTTCTTGAATTACCACTGGTGAAATCCCGTAAGGATTACCATTTGCATCTCTGAAAACTAGATTATTAGGGTTAGCATATATACCATTATTAGCCTTAATAGGGTCCATTTCAACAACTGGAGTAATAGGATCCAAATTTATCGCTGAACTTAAAGGCCCACCATATTCACTATTAGTATTTCCTAGACCAACACCTTTTTGATGTGTATATCCAAATGTTTGGCCAATAGTGATATATTTAGATAATTTATGAGTTGAATTCAAACGAATATTCTTTTTACCAAAATTTGAAATTTCTTTAGAAACTATTCCTTCTTGATCTTGAATTCCAAAAGAAGCAAAAAACGTAGAGACATCATTACCACCACTTAAACTAAATTCGTGATTGGTTTTCAAGGCATCATAGCTAAAAATTTCTTTTTGCCAATCTGTACCAACTCCTAAAGCACTTAAGTTTGGATAAGGAAGAGTTTGTCCGGCAGCTCCTGCTTTTTCATTCATTAATGCCCCATATTGAGCTGAATTAAGCAAATGCAAAGTTTTTTCAGGAGAAGAAATCCCTGAATAGCCAGTATAACTAACACTAAACTTTCCTTCCTTTCCTTTTTTAGTTGTTACTAAGATAACCCCAGACGCAGCACGAGCACCATAAATGGCTAATGAAGCAGCATCTTTAAGTACCTCAATTGATTCAATATCAGATTGATTTACATAACCTATTCCACCTGAGTCTACAATTACCCCATCAACAACCCAAAGCGGATTGTTTCCACCGTAAGTATCAAAAGTAGTTAATCCTCTAACCCTAACCGTAGAGGCAGCACCTGGCTGGCCTGATTGTGCTGAAACAATAACCCCAGAAACTCTTCCTTGCAAGGTTTGCTCTATACGTCCGTTAGGAATTTTTTCGAGATCTTTTGCTTTAACACTGGAAATAGCACCAGTATTTACACTTTTCTTTTGAGTACCATATCCTACAACAACAACTTCTTGTAAAACTTTTGACTCTTCTTTAAGTGAAATAGAAATTTTCGAATCATTCGAAGTTACTTTATATTCAAAATTTTCAAATCCTACATAAGAAAAAACAACAATAGAACCAGATGGAACTGCCTTTAAGGTAAATTTTCCATCAAAATCAGTTGCCGACCCCTTTGTGGTATTTTTAATTTGAATGTTAGCACCAGGTATAGGTAACCCGGAACCCATTTCTTTAACAACACCGCTAATATCATAACTCTGGGCAAAACCAAAAGTAGATAGAAGCAGAAAAATAATCAATAGATAGTTTGTCTTCATAATTAATGTTTTTGTGAATGGTAAATTTATCTGAACTAACTAATAAAACTTCAAAAAGAACCACAACAAAAAACATACAAAGCAAAAAAAGATGCATTTAATTTATGATACTTAAAAAAATAAGGTGTTTAGTGAGAAATTGCGAATAATACCTAAATCTCATGAGCATAGGAAAAGTAATAAATAACGATAATGTTGTGGTAATGTATAGCTAATTTAACATCAAAGTAGTCATACTATACAGACAAAATATACTCAACTAGACCTTGTTCGTGGGGTAAGTCCATTTTTTTACGCAAACGATATCTTTTAATTTCTACACTTCGCACAGAAATATTAAGCAAAGGCGCAATTTCTTTAGAGGAAAGGTTCAATCTAAGATAAGCACATAATCTTAAATCATTAGGTGTCAATAATTGATGTGCTTGTTTAATTTTTTTCAAAAAGTCTTTATCCGCATTATCAAAAGCTTCCTTAAAAACCTTCCAAGAATCTTCTTCAGTGATATTTTTATTTATTGTCCTTATAACAGATTTAACGCTTGAATCTCCATTTTCAGAAGTTTTCTTCAAGTCTTCTTTTATGAAAGTCAATAACTCATTCTTACTATTTAAAGTCATAGAAGTAACTGCCAACTCACGATTTTTCATATCTACATCTTGAGAAAGTTGCTCGTTTTCTAACTTCATTAGCTGTTGTTCCATTTCTAGTTCTTTAATTTCTAACAATAGGTTATTTTCTTCAATTAATTTTTCCCTCTGATTATGATAATATTTTTTGTATGCTATATGTATATAATTGGATATAATCAGCAATAGAATTATATAAATAAAAATTGCAAAGTTTGTTGCATAAAAAGGTTTAAGAACAGTAAATGAATAAACTGCAGTATTATCAAGATACGAATTAGCAAATTTAGCTCTTACTTTAAACACATAATCTCCTGGAGAAAGATTTTTAAAATTTACTGTTGGCTTAGTGCTCCATTGGCTCCATTCGTCCTGAAATCCTTCTAATAAATATTGATATTCTGCTTTAATATATTTATTGTATTCTGGCACAGTATAACTAAATGTAATATTATTTTCACTATATTTAAAATTGCCATCTTTTTGAATAGAATTATTTACAAAACTTTCGTTTAATTTGTTTGTTGCAATTTCGGCAATAGAAACTTTATAATTTTTAAAACTTAAATCATTAATATTCAAAATGTAATAGCCATCAGTAGTACCAATTAAATAATCAAAATCTGATATTTGGTCGATATTCTCATAGCCTGGCATAGCATTGGACAAGGAAGCTGAAATAGGAATAACGTTTTGCTTAAGTTGATTGCTCAATTTACTTAACGAAAAATAATGAATATGATTTTTTGAAAACAACCAGATTTTATTAGAATTATCTACAATCATTTTCCCTGAAGTATATTCATCTTTTTCAAAAACAGAACTCATTAACTTGTCTTTTTCAAATTGTTTTGTTTTTGTGTTTAATTTAAAAATACCATCTTTATAAGCATAATAGATGGAGTTATTAAACTTAACTAAACCCGAATTCCTTCCTTTTTCTGGGAATGAATACGAAATAAAAGGGTTCGTTTTAAATAATTTATTATCTAATTTTAATCTGAAAAGACCCTGATTTTCATGACTCACATACACTTCAAGTGCAGAGTTGATTTCAAAAAATCTTGATGAGTAATCGAATCCTTTAATTTTATTTCTAAAAACCCATTGATTATTTATTTTTGTCAAAACGGAAATCCCATAGTAATTTCCTTGAAGTAAAAGTGATTTCTGATTCGGAACGGGCTCAAATTTCCATGTTCCGGACGTTGGAAAGATATTTTTAGCCGAATTATCCTCTATAATAAATGTTCCGGAATCATGTCCACAAAACAATGTTCCATCATATTCAAATAGTGACCAAACCTGACCTTTTGTTCCATTTATTAATTTAAAAACTTCGTCGCTTTTATAGTTTTTATAAAACAACCCTTGATTGGTTCCTATATAAAGCTTTCCACGATACAATTTTGACGCATAAACTGTCCCCAAATTACCCGTATCATCAGTACAACTATGAATCTGTGATTGAAGATTGATACAGTTGATTCCGTTATCTGATCCAACCCAAAGATTCTTATCTACATCTTCAAACAATGACAAGGCAGTATTATTAGACAGCCCCTTAATTTGTGTAATATGGTATTTTACCTTCCCTCCCCTTGTTAAAATAAAAACTCCGTTTGATACTGTTCCTATTGCAAAACTTCCGTCTGAAATCCTTATGCAGCTATATATACTGGTTGATTCCAATTCTGAATCTGCATCTGTTGAAAATTTAGACAGAACATTATTAATTAAAGTATAAAACCCGCTAAATTCTGTCTCAACCAAAAGTCCTTCATCAATCGAGAAAACATTAACGATTCTATTCTTTTTAAGAATTTCAGAATCTGAAACTAACTTGCTCATTCCGCTTTCAATTTCATAAAGTCCTTCATTTAAAGACTGAAAATAAATAGAATTATTTGTTTGATAGGATTTTGTTATACCTCGTTTTGAAGCTATTATTTTAAAAAAACCTGTTTGAGAATCATAGATATAAATTCTATTTAAGGACTGAAAAACAACCCATTGATCGTAATTTATAATATTCCAAAAAATTTCATCATTGAGAATTTTACTCTTTATAGTCTTACTGAGCGAAGTATATTTTAATTTACCATCATCTTGTCTTTTCCAAAACCCAAATTCCATATAACAACCAGTATAAATTTTATCGTTGACCACTTTTACGGAACGAATAATAGTCTCATTAGGTGATTTGTTAAGCGACCAATTTGAGCCATTGAATGCTAATAGGCCTTCATGATTTGCGAAGTAAATATATTGATTTTTATCCTGCGATATCATCCAATTCTGATTCCCTCCTTCATAATTAGATGTCGTATACTTTATTATGGGAGGTAACTCCTGAGAGAAACTCCATAAAAAATTTAGCATCAGTGCAAAAGAAAAATACCTTGAAAGTTTATTTAATAGCATAGTAAGATGAGGATAGAATAAAAATCTGATTTAAAATATAAATATATAGATATATAATTAATAAAATAAAAAAAAGGCACGTTTTTTAAAAACGTGCCTTTAATTATAAAAAACTATTTAATCTAAAAATCTATTCTTTTACAACTTTTGAAGTACTGGTTTTACCATCAATTTCTGTTGTTACCATATAAACCCCTTTTTGAAGCTCATTAGTTTGCAAAGTCACAGTGTTACTTTTTGGGCTTGCATTCATAACTTCTTGTCCCAAAACATTGTAAACAGATACTCTTTGAATAGCACTATTAGCATCAATTGTTAATGTGTTTTTAACAGGGTTAGGATACATTTTTATACCTGAAGCATCAAATTTAGCAACTCCTAAAGTAGTTTTCCAGAAATATAAATTATCAAAATAAGTTGTAGTTGAGCCAGTAGCTGATTCTAACTTGATTTGACCAATATTACTTAATACAGGAGTAGGATAATTTGTAGTATTTACATCAATATCAAAACTATTCCAACCAACAACTGTTGGAGTAACTGTTACAGGGTTTTCAGCTCCAGGAGAAATTAGAGAAATTTTCATAGGTACCAAATCCTTATTCAACATATCAATATGCAATTTCCACATACCACCACTAACATCTGAACTACCAGCCATTACAACACCTTGATAAGTAAATTTTTCCATTCTTTTAAATACATCACCATTTCCTGGGTCAACTTCATCAACAATTGTTGACTGTCCCCAACATTGACATATAGCTGTTCCAACAAGATCAGTGTATGCACCACTATAAATTGATATTACATCAGCAGGGTTTCTAACAGGCGGAGTTGGAGCGGCTACTCCTGGAGGTGTGTCATGAACTAATAAATCAGCGCTAACTATTCCTGATACATAAGGAGCAGATGCTGCTTGAGTAGCTGTAATAGTTGTTGTTCCTGGCCCAACTACAAATACTGTATTACCAGTTATTGTAGCAACTGCTGTGTTGCTGCTAGTATATGAAAAAGTACCTGGGCTATCGCTAACTGGATCTACTATATCAAAAGGAGCATCGCCTACGGTTGCGGTAGGAACCGTTAAGGCTCCAATTACAGGTTGACCTACTTGTTTTTTGGTGAAATTAAAACGCCACCATACACCAGTACCACATTCAATATCTAATGTCATATTAGATGCAGTAAGAGTGCTAACTATATAAGTTCTAGAAGCTGGCATTACAGTTGCAGGGTTAGAAAGTTCTCCAGTATTAACAGCTTTAGGAAGTCCTAAAAAAGCGCCTATACCACTAAGTGTAATGGTGTTATTACCAGCAGAATAAACCCAAGTAGCAGGATTTACACCATCATGCGGAGCGACAGGTGTTCCACAGCCTTCAGTAGCAGTTTGCCAAGTGGCCTCTAACCAAGTGGATCCTTGCAAAACATTTTGAAATGAACCATCAAGATTTAATACAAACTCATCGTCAAATTGACAAGCTCTGGTGTTAACATCACCAAGACTGTTTTGATACCAAGCATTACTTCCTTGTGATGGACCAACCTGGAATGCGCCTGCTCCTGAAGTAAATTTCCATGTCCCATCAGGTGTTTGAGAAAATCCTAATGAATATATCATTAGAGCAATTAATAATGTAATTTTTTTCATAATATTTTAAGTTAAAGTTATTTTTCCAAATTTAAATAAGATTATTACTTTTAGGCTTTTAACAAACTGTATAAAAACTATACAAATGAATATATTACGCAAACGTTTGAATTCATTAACAATAACAAGGGGAAACACTTGTATGTTATGTGTTTTTTATGTCAAATCTCAGGACATAAATCATAATATGTTGTGGTAATGTTGAGTTAAATATTAAGATTAATTACTTATTTAGATTAAATATTAATAACTAAAAGTACAATTTAAAATGATATGCATAAAAAATATTGTATTTTTTAAAGTTTATCGAAATAAAAGAATGTTTAACTAGTTTATCTTTAATGTCAATTCACCTAGTAATATTATTTCCGTTTGATAAAAGTAATTTTCTCCATACAAATTGAATTCCCTTAAATACATTTATAGAAAATTATAATATTCAAAGTATTCAATTTCAAAATCCAGAAAAGGCCACTAATACTATTTTATTACATTATAAGGTAATCTTTTTTTGAAATTTTATACTTGTTCTCCATTTATGTAAAATTCTTTTGTGAAATAACCTTTTGAAAATCATTATCTTCTTGAATTTGATATATACCATTCAATATAATCCTGGGGATTCTATCATTTAATATCACAATTAAAATATCAATTTGAACTAAATAGCTCAGATAATACTGACTGTGTATAGTTTTAATATCGTTTTCAATCGAAATAGTCGCAGATTTAATATATAATTTTGGCAAAATATTAATTAACCAATTTTTTATGATGAGAATAGAAATAAAAAGACAAACTAATTCAAAGATCTTTATTTTTTTAATAACCCTTTTATTTACAACTATCGCAAGTGCACAGTTTGTAACTGTTGGCAGTGGAAGTTACAGAACCACTTTTCCCGGAACTGATTCAGCTGGCAGAAATGCCTATCCATCTGGAACTCCTTATTTGAGCGGAAATGCAATAGGAAAACCGGTGCCTACCAGCGATTGGTGGTCTGCCTTGGTTAAAAACGGTTCGGCATCAAACCTTTTTAATTATCCATACACTATGAAAACTACTAACAACGGATTGGTAGTGAGCTATATTCCTTCAGGTGTAATCGATGATATGTTGCCAATTATAGTTGGTGTAACTAGTTTGAATGCTACCAATACTAAAGTTTCTGATTATTCGGATTGGACAGTAACTATGGATTGGAATGATGCTACTCACAATTTCCAAGCCACTTCAGGCGTTGGAA
This sequence comes from Flavobacterium sp., assembly GCF_043780635.1. Classification (GTDB taxonomy): domain Bacteria; phylum Bacteroidota; class Bacteroidia; order Flavobacteriales; family Flavobacteriaceae; genus Flavobacterium. The sequence continues at coordinate 51,634 of NZ_JAYWCK010000121.1, read as the reverse complement.
TGCCTTTTCTTTATTTCACAAAAAAATCAACTGATGTAGCCCAAGTTACTATTAACACAGGCACTGTAGTTATCTCAAATGAAATGCTTGTTTGTACCAATGTGAAAAACGGTGCTGATTTTGCAGTTTATGCACCTGTGGGAAGCACTTGGACTCAAAATGGAGCTGTATATACTTCAACTTTGAATGGGCAAAATTATTGGTCGATGGCTTTTATTCCGCTTACTGCAGCCAATGTTGATACAGTAGCTAATGAATATAAAAAATATGCATACGTTTTTCCAGTGAAAGCAACTGCTACATATACTTATAATGAAGCAACCTCCGTGATGCATACTGATTTTAATGTAGAAACTGTCGTAAAAGAAGGAGCTGAAACGAATATGTTGCTCGGTTTGCTTCCGCATCAATGGGCGCATTTGGCTTCAGGTTCTCCAGCTCCTGACAAATACAGCTACGCTATTATAAGAGGAGAAATGAAAACAATGGCAGGAAATAGTTTCAGTGTCGAAAATACTTTTCACGGCATACTTCCTACTTTACCTTATGTTGATAATTACAGCAGCGGTTTTACACCAACTGCTTTAACCGAAAAGATTGCTTCATTGGAAAACAGTACAATGGCAACCTGGACGGATTCTTATAACGAAGGCCAGATTTTTAACCAATTGATGCAAACGGCCAGGGTTGCCAATGAAATGGGGAATATTGTGGCTCGCGACAAGATGTTGGCAACAATTAAAACCCGACTTGAAAACTGGTTTAAAGCTGAAAATGGTGAAGTAGCTTTCTTGTTTTATTATAATTCTACCTGGGGTTCAGCCATTGGTTACCCTGCAGGATATGGACAGGACAGTGGTTTAAATGACAAACAATTTCATTGGGGATATTTTATTCAAGCAGCAGCTTTTGTGGAGCAATTCAGTCCAGGTTGGGCTGCCCAATGGGGAGGAATGGTGAATTTAATCGTTCGTGATGCTGCAGCTTATGATCGTGCCGATACGATGTTTCCTTATTTAAGAACTTTCAATCCTTATGGAGGTCATAGTTGGGTTGATGGTTTTGCCAATAATCCGCAAGGGAATAATATGGAATCAAGTTCTGAAAGTATGGTATTTAACGCTGCACTGATACAATGGGGGGAAGCTTCTGGAAATAAAACCATTCGTGATTTAGGAATTTACCTTTATACGACGGAGCAAACCGGAATTGAAGAATATTATATGGATACGCACGATCGTAATTTTCCACCTTCCCAAACAAAGAGTTTAGTATCGCGCGTTTGGTCAAATAGTATCGATAATGGTACTTTTTGGACAGCCGATATAGCTGCCTCTTATGGAATTGAATTGTATCCAATTCAAGGCGGGTCACTTTATTTAGGACAAGATACTGCTTATGTTACCAAGCTTTGGAACGAAATTGAAGCCAATACAGGAATACTAAGTAATGAAGTTAATCCAAATTTATGGCACGACATTATGTGGGAGTACCTTGCTTTTATTGATCCTCCAAAGGCCATAGGATTGTATAATTCTTACCCTAATAGAGAAATAAAATTTGGAGTTTCAGACGCGCAAACATATCACTGGCTTCACGCAATGAATGCATTAGGACGAGTAAGTCCAACTATTACTGCTAATTGTTCAACAGCGACTGCGTTTACCCAAAATGGTCAAACCAATTATGTGGCACAAAACTATTCAGCTGCACCTATAACAGTTACTTTTTCTACAGGATTTCAATTGAATGTTCCTGCTCGAAAAATGGTGTCCAGTTTAGATTCACAAATTACTGGGGTAATAACCTCTTCTTTTCAACTAGCCTATTTAAATGGCAGCGTGAAATTAGATGTTGTTGCATCGAATGGAACTCTAATCAAGGTTGAATTTATGGATGGAACTACTTCGCTCGGTATAGTTACTTCTGCACCTTATACTTGGGACGCTTTAAATCTGACTTTAGGTGTTCATAGTTTTTACGCGAAAGTATATGAAGATGCCGTTAAATTTAATGTTACCAATAGTGTAGATGTTCAAGTTGGAAATCAATTGCCTTTTGGTGGAACCCCTTGGGCTATTCCAGGAATTATTGAGGCTGGAAAATTTGATGTTTTTGAAGGTGGAAAAGGACAAAACATTGCCTATTTTGATATAACAACAGCTAATTCTGGTGATTATCGATTAGATGAAAATGTAGATTCAAAAACTAGTCTTGCCGAAGGTGCTACAGTTGGTTCTATTGCCACAAATGAATGGACGGAATATACCGTGAATGTTGCACAATCTGGTTTGTACTCGTTTGCCTTCCGTTATGCTTCAGGCAATGCGGCTGGTGGAGGACCATTCCATTTGGAATTAGATGGACAGTCCATTTCTGCTGCTATTACAGTTCCTTCTACATCCACAACATCTTGGGATATTTGGGCAACTAAAACGGTTACCAATATTCCGCTTACACCAGGAGACCACGTTTTGCGTGTTGCTTTTTCAGCAGGAGAATTTAATTTGGCTAAAATGACCTTTACCAGAACAGGGAATTTAGTTGCGAGTTATCCAACAGCAAATGCAGGACCAAATTTAAAAGTGATTTTGCCATTAACCTCTACAACAATTGACGGTTCCGCAAGCACTGAATCTGCAGCAAAAGCATTAACCTTTTCTTGGACTCAAAACTACGGACCTACAGTTGTCCTATTTTCAGATTCCACTTCTGCAATGCCTACCATTAGTGGATTGGCTGAAGGTACTTATAGTTTGAAATTGACGGTCACTAATACTGACATGGTTACAGACAGTGACGAATTATTGATTTTGGTCACCAGTACACTAAATGCTTTACCAACAGTTTCAATAGTTACTCCAGCTGATAATGCAACATTTACAGAAGGAAAACCAGTTAGCATTACTGCCAATGCCAGCGATTTTGACGGAACAATTCAACAAGTAAGTTTCTATCAAGGAGCCACCTTAATAAGTACTGATACTTCGGCTCCTTATGCTGCAACTTGGAATCCTGCTGCCGGTAATTATACCCTCACAGCAAAAGCTACTGATAATGACGGAGCCATAACTACATCACAAATAGTGAATGTGACTATTGCAACAGCTATGGTCTGTATCGAAACATCCAATGTTGCTCAACAAGGAACGTTTAGCATTGGATATAAAGCAACATTTGAAACGGTAGGTCCCAACGTATATGTAACTTTTGAATTGTTAGATAAAGACAAAGCCGGTGTAATTGCCTATTTGTGGAAACAAACTCCTTTTGGAGAAACAGCTATGACCAATGTTTCAGGAAATATTTTTACAGGAACCGTGAGTGGACAATCTTATGGAACAACTATTAGTTATGCTTGTAAATTTGCTTACTCAGGCGGATTATCCGTTACAAAATACATAAGCTATGTAGTAGGAACTAATTGCGGAAGTACCAATGATACTCAAGCCCCAACTAATTTTACAGCCAGTATTGGAGCCATTACAGGTTCTTCTATCGAATTGTTGTTGAATGCTACAGACAACTCTGGATCTGTAGTTTACAATGTTGCTTATGGAGCGAATATCAGTTCAACATCGAACGCTTCTGGAGTTCAAAAATCCTTACTGATTACTGCCTTAACTCCAAATACAAATTATACTTTTAGTATTTCGGCAAGTGATTTAGCTGGCAATGTTGCTGGTAATAATCCAATAGTACTTAATGCAACAACGGCAGCAAACACGAACACGGAATGTGCTGGAACTGCATCAGAAGCTCAACAAGGTTCTTTCGCAGTGGGTTACAAATATGCTTTTCAAACCATTGGCACAGATGTAAAAATGACTTTCGAACTACTTGATGATAAAACGGGCGTAATTGCTTATTTGTGGAAACAAACTCCATTTTCAGAAATAGCAATGACAAATGTTTCAGGAAAGATTTTTACGAAAACCATCACCGGACAAACCCTAGGTTCAACCATTAGTTACGCAGTTAAATTTGCCTTTGCAGGTGGATTGGCAGTAACAAAATATTATTCTTATGTGGTAGGAAATACTTGTTCATTGGGAGTGGAAAATCCTTCTGAAGTGAAACAATTGTTCTACCCAAATCCAGTGAAAAATGTATTTTACCTTCAATTGCTGGACGAAGAAAACAGAATTATTTTAACTGACATGTTGGGGCGAAAAATCCTTGAAGAGGTAGTTAAGTCAACACATACTTTAGATATGAGTGCTTTTAAATCGGGAGTTTACTTGCTTAATGTTAAAAATACTTATGGTACACAAAACATTAAAATAATTAAGGAATAAAAAAAATATAAGTTTTTTTTAAAGGGCATTACGAAAGTGATGCTCTTTTTTTTAGTTAATTTTTTTTGGGTTTATATGTTTTACTGTTAAAAAAAAAATAAAGTATGATGCGGTTTTATGTGTGTATTAATGATTTGGCAAAAGATTAATTTCTTATTTTTGACAAATAAATAAATAATTATGAAAAATAAATTTTTGATTCTATTAACAACTGTAGTTGTTAATTTATTGTTTACTATTAATGCTAATGCGAGTGAAATATCTGTTGTAGCAGGGCCTGGTTGTGTGGGAGCTTCTAAAGCTGCTCTTGAAGGAACGTCTTTTACCATTGGGTATAAATCTACTTTTGAAACCATTGGAACTGATGTTAAAATCACATTCGAGTTATTGGATACAGACAAAGTAGGGGTTGTTGCTTTTTTAAGAAAACAAGGTGATGTTGCGGCTTTAGAAGTGCAAATGATTAATGTTCCAGGGACAAATATTTTTACAAGAACAATCACGGGACAAACCCTTGGTACTATTATTAATTATGGGGTTAAATTTGCCTTTGCCGGTGGTTTAGCAGTAACAGATTTTGTTAGTTACGAGGTGGGAACGGATTGTGCACTTACAAATGATATTGTGGCCCCTACAAATTTTACCGCTACCATTGGAGCTATTACTGCTTCTTCTGTCGAAATAGTTTTGAATGGTGTTGATGTATCTGGAACAGTAATGTATACTGTATCTTATGGTGCTGTTACTAAATCAACAACAAGTGATTCAGGTGTTCAGAAATCTTTTGTAATGACTGCTTTGGCACCTGATACAGTTTATAATTTTAGTGTTTCGGCTAAAGATTTAGTAGGAAACACGGCGTCCAATAGCCCAATTTTGCGTTCCGCTAAAACACTAATAAGCACTAATACAGAATGTGCCGGAACTGCATCTGATGCCCAACAAGGTTCTTTCTCGGTAGGTTATAAATACGCTTTTCAAACTATTGGAACGGATGTTAAAATCACATTCGAATTATTGGATACAGATAAGTCAGGTGTCGTAGCTTTTTTATGGAAAGAAACTCCATTTGGAGAACAGCCAATGACGAATGTTTCAGGAAAGATTTTTACTAAAACTATCACGGGGCAAACTATAGGTGCAACTATAAGTTATGCAGTTAAATTTGCATTTGCCGGTGGACAAGCGGTTACAAAGTATTTTTCGTATGTGGTAGGAAATACGTGTTCATTAGGTGTAGAAACTGCTTCAAAAGCAAAAAATGTTTTCTATCCCAATCCAGTGCAAAAGACCCTGTTTCTTCAATTGACAGACTCCCAAAACCGAATTTCCCTAACCGATGTATTAGGTCGTAAATTGATTGATGCAAATGTACCATCCACGTATAATTTAGACATGAGTTCTTTTATAACCGGAATCTATTTTTTAAGAGTTGAAAACACGAATGGTGTGCAACAAGAAAAAATCATCAAGAAATAAGATTCTTAACTAGTAAAACTAAAAGTGCATCATTTTCGAATGGTGCACTTTTTTTTTAAAACAATAATCCAAAATAGAAATTTGCCATTCCCTCAATACCAATTCTCATTTTAAAATTGATTACTTTTGTGAAAATTCGGTTTTCTCATGCAAATTGACCTTTCTACATTAGATCCAAAGAAGAATATCATCATCAAAGGAGCGCAAGTTCACAATCTAAAAAATGTGGATGTTGCGATTCCTAGAAATAAATTAGTGGTGATTACCGGGCTTTCGGGTTCCGGAAAATCAAGCTTGGCGTTCGACACTTTATACGCCGAAGGACAACGCAGATATGTGGAAAGTCTATCATCGTATGCGCGTCAATTTTTGGGTAGATTAGACAAACCAAAAGTAGAATATATCAAGGGAATTGCGCCAGCAATCGCCATTGAGCAAAAAGTAAATACAACCAATGCACGTTCTACGGTAGGAACTTCTACCGAAATTTACGATTATATCAAATTATTATTCGCCCGAGTTGGACGAACTTTTTCGCCAATTTCAGGTCAGGAAGTGAAAAAAAATACGGTTTCGGATGTTATCACGGATGTGAAAAAATTTGGAATTGACAGCAAATGGTTGCTCCTCGCCCCCATTCATTTGGAACACGGCCGAGCTTTGGAAGATAAATTGAAAGCTTTACTCAATCAGGGGTTTTCCAGAATATTAGTTAATAATGAAACCGTTCGTCTCGATGACTTCTCGTCTCCGCTCGAAGTGACGGATGGACATACATTAGACAATAAAGATATTCTTCTGATTATTGACCGAATCGTGGTCAAAGACGAAGAGGAATTTTACAATCGTCTTTCAGATGCAGTTCAAACTGCCTTTTATGAAGGAAAAGGGATTTGCCATTTACAGGAATTAAACACCAACGAACGCTATTCGTATAGCAATAATTTCGAATTGGATGGCATTACTTTCTTGGAACCCAATGTCCATTTGTTTAGTTTCAACAATCCTTATGGTGCTTGTCCTATTTGTGAAGGCTACGGAAACATCATTGGAATCGACGAAGAATTGGTGATTCCCAATACTTCTTTATCCGTGTATGAAAACGCTATTTTCCCATGGCGTGGCGAAAGTATGGGCTGGTTTCGGGACGAATTGGTAAACAATGCCTACAAGTTTGACTTCCCTATTCACAAACCGTTTTTCGAACTTTCTGAAGCGCAGAAAGATTTGATTTGGACTGGAAACACTTATTTTCAGGGTTTGAATCGTTTCTTCAAGGAATTGGAAGAAAAAAATTATAAAATTCAAAATCGGGTGATGCTTTCTCGTTATCGCGGAAAAACCAAATGCCATTCCTGCAAAGGAAAACGCTTGCGAATTGAAGCTTCTTACGTGAAAATAAATTCGAAAACAGTTTCAGATTTGGTCGATTTGCCAATCAAACATTTGGTTACTTTTTTCGAAAATATCGATTTGGATGTCTACGAAAAACAAATTGCAAAACGCTTATTATTGGAAATCAACAACCGCTTGGCATTTTTGACCGAAGTTGGATTGGATTATCTGACTTTAAACAGAAACTCTGCTACACTTTCAGGGGGAGAATCACAGCGCATCAACTTGGCTACTTCACTGGGGAGCAGTTTGGTGGGTTCGATGTACATTCTAGATGAACCAAGCATAGGTCTACACCCAAAAGACACGGAACTTTTAATCAAAGTATTGCAATCTTTACGTGATTTGGGCAATACCGTTATCGTGGTGGAACACGATGAAGACATTATGAAAGCTGCTGATATGATCATTGATATTGGTCCCGAAGCAGGAACTTTTGGCGGTGAATTGGTTGCTCAAGGCACTTTCGAGGAAATCTTAAAATCGACTTCCTTGACGGCGAAATATTTAAATGGTGAACTAGAAATTAAAACACCCCGAATACGCAGAAAATGGAACAATTACATTGAAATTCTGGGTGCTCGGGAAAACAATTTACAAAATATAGACGTCAAATTTCCTTTGGAATGCCTGACCGTGATTACCGGCGTATCCGGAAGTGGAAAAAGTACCTTGGTCAAGAAAATCCTGTTTCCTGCAATGCAGAAAAAGTTGGATGGCGTAGGCGAAAAAGCGGGACAATTTACAGAAATGCGTGGCTATTATCATAAGATCCAACATATCGAATACGTGGATCAAAATCCTATTGGAAGAAGTTCCCGATCGAATCCCGTGACGTATATCAAGGCTTATGACGACATCAGGGAATTGTTTGCTAAAGAAAAACTATCAAAAATTCGCGGGTATCAAGCCAAATATTTTTCGTTTAATGTGGATGGCGGAAGATGCGAAACCTGCAAAGGCGAAGGAACCATCAATGTCGAAATGGTTTTTATGGCAGATGTTCAGTTGCATTGCGAAACCTGTAACGGCAAACGATTTAAGAAAGAAGTTTTGGAAGTCACTTTCGATGGCAAGAACATTCACGATATTCTAACAATGACGATCGATGATGCGATTGCTTTTTTTGCTGTCAACAAACAAAATAAAATCACCCAAAAACTGCAACCCTTGCAAGATGTTGGTTTAGGTTATGTACAATTAGGACAATCCTCTTCCACCCTTTCCGGTGGCGAGGCGCAACGTATCAAACTGGCTTCGTTCCTGGTCAAAGGTGCTACCAAAGAAAAAGCACTTTTTGTGTTTGACGAACCTACAACAGGATTGCATTTTCATGACATTAAGAAACTCTTGGCCTCGTTTGATGCCTTGATCGATAAAGGCCATTCAATATTGGTAGTGGAACACAATTTAGATCTTATAAAATGTGCCGATTGGATTATTGATTTAGGTCCCGAAGGCGGCGAAAATGGCGGACAATTACTTGCCGAAGGAACTCCAGAAGATATTATAAAAAGCAAAAAATCAATTACCGGTAAATATTTGAAAGAGAAATTGTGAAAATTCAATTCTTACAATATCCTTGAAGAGGCAATTTTAATATCGGCATATTTCCATGCAGCTTCAAAACGAATTTTCGTCTCGTTGTATTTCTTTTTGTCTCCTAGTTTTTCATAAACATTCATCAACCCCATCAAGGCCCAACCATTTTCACGGTAAGTTTTTAAATCTTCCTCATACGCATTCTGTGCTTCCTTGTATTTACCTGCTTCTATTAACACGGCTCCTAAATGATGGCGAACAGAAAAAAACCAATCTGGTGGTTCATCATAATTTAAAGCATCTTCCCTTACAATTGCCTCCTTCAAAAGGGAAATCGCTTTTGAATAGTTTTTTTCCTTAGCATTTATTTCTCCATCCAAAGTATAAGAAGCAATCTCACATAAATCTAAAACATTATTAATGCTCCAGATGGTTAATTTTTTCAGATTTGGATCCATCTTTATTCTATTCATTTCGGCAAGATGTTTTTTGGCTTCCACAATTTTATTTTGGGAAAGCATTGCCATACCTTGTGCATAATGCCAAATTACCAGAGGATATTTTAATTTTTTTTCTGGAGCGGGAGAAGAAATAATGTCATTCCACAAACCAAGTTTTACTTCCACGTACCATGGAATGGTATAATAATGCTGAAGAGATGACCAAGCAGGATCAATTAATAATTTTTTATAACAATGGTCGGCTGTTGCATTTGCCCCTTTCATTGCAATTTTACTTTCACCGCAAAGTGTGGCACATGCTGAAATAAAATGATAATTGTGAGGATAATAAGCAAGAGGATATACGCCTTGTGCATGGCAAGATTCAATATACAAACTATCAACCAAGACTGCTTTTTGATTGGCAACAACTCCATCGTGATAGCGCCCTATTCGAATGTAAGTATGCGAAGGCATATGGACAAGATGTCCTGCGCCAGGAACTAAATCACGAAGCAAATCTGCACTTGCCAAAGCTTTTTCGGCATTTTTTGACATTTCTGTTGCATGAATGTAAAAATGGTTTGCGCCAGCATGACGTGGTTCTAACTTCAAACATTTTTCAAGAACTGAAAGAATTTCGGGCGTCCAGGGTTGAATCGTTCCGTCTTTTTTATATAAATTCCAGGGATGTAAATCCATTAATGATTCAGCAAAAATAGAAGCTATAGTTACATCATTAGAATACTTTTTATAAACTTTCCGCATCGCAACTGCATAAGATGAATCAAGTACGGGGCGAGTAATAGTGGTATCTTTAGCATAACGATGAGTTAATGCTTCTATCAAATCTTTTTCTTTCTGAGTGGATGATTTAGAATAGAATTTTGCTTTTTGCACAGCATCATAAGCACGCTGGAAATTGTCTTTTTCCATTCCTGCGTTGTAATTTGGTCCTAAAACATAGGCAAATCCCCACCAACACATTGCACTCGTTGAGTCTTGTCGAGTCGCTTCGTAAAAGGATCGAGCGGCTTCGGCATGATTAAACCCAAATGACAACATCAATCCTTGGTCAAAATATTTTTGTGCTTCTGTATTTTTCGTTGAAACAGGAAAATGAATCCCCTCCAGTCCTTTTAGAAGTGGCGCTTTCTTTCCAGAGGAATACCACGACTTATCCATAACTTCAGGAGTACAACAACTATATTTACTGGAAATGGAATATGCTTTAGTTGATTCTTTTTTGATTTCTTCATTATGCTTGCAAGAAAATAACAAAAGAATAAGGCATAATAAGCTGAGAAGATTTCGCATATTAACAGATTTAAATTATTCTTTACTATAATAAAACACTTTAAAATTTGAAATAAGCTGTTTGAAATGCATCCCAAACATTGCCTAACCATTATTTGGTTTTAAAGTTGTTGCAGATTATGGGGGGGGAATAAACTTTTAGTATTGAATTAAAATCAAATATACAAAAAAAATTAAATCAAGCAAAAAAAACCTAAATTTATGGCAATCAAGTGAATACCTATAGTTTGTTAGTAATAAAAACACCTTGTCTTTTTTGATATTTACTCATCTTTTGAACTTCCGAAGAAATATTGAAATGAAAAACTCGATTAATGTGATTGCTTGTATGAGAAGCTCTTAAAAATATAGTTTTTCAACAAAAAAACTCAGCGCCGAAGGGAAAAAATACTTCGAATAGTTATGTCAGAAACTCAAAGGTATTAGTTAAACATAAATTCCATAGATTTACACGAAGAAAAAATATTTAAAAATCTGGCTATCTTGTGTTATTGAAAAGGAGAAGTAAATTTTTAGCAAAAAAAGAAACAGATTTTCAAGGAATTAAACTTAATGAGATTAAACTATGATTAAAAAAACACTATATAGCCTACTCACTATCATTACACTATCGTGCGCCACTAATATTGATAATAAAGAGGTAATTAGCAAGATAACAAAAGATAATCTTACAATAAAACACGTTGATGTTTTACAAGAATCTAATTATTATAATGTTATTACAGATTTAGAACAATCTGTGAATTCTTCTAAAGAGGCTTGGAAAAATGCACCCGAACTAAATCAATTGCACAGAATAATAACAATTGATAAAGTAAGTAATAAGTTTCTTAAAAGACTAAATGCTGGTAACTATTTGAATGATGATAAAGTTATCGCCTATCGATTTATAAAAACGGATAAATCAAATGAATATATTGGTTATACTGTTATTCTATTTCACGATCAAAATCAATCTACACTATATTATGAGTTACATGCTGCTCCTTATGAATATTATCCTTTAGGTGGTGTGAAACAATTAATTAACAAAGGACTTGTGGAGGAAATAAACAAAATCGAAAATGAATATAATAAAAAACACCCTATTAAACTAGACAATCTATAGAATACTTATTTTCTTGGATTTTGCAAGTAAAAAACATTATTAACAATGCTAGTTTTCATGCTGTCATTGTTAATAAATTCGATTCCTGGGAAGTATTTTAAAGAGAAGTTACGATTATTCCAAGTCCTATTTTAATTTAAGACCTATTTAATGAACATAAAACAGTAAAAAACCATGGCAGTAAAAACAAAAATTTTACAATAAATAAGTATAATTCTGTAATATATTAAGTTCCTTTTTTCACAATTTTGTACGTTATAAAATCTTGCATTCTGTTAAAACTGATGGGGTCTAAAAGCGTTTTTTCGTGTATGAATATAAAAACACTTCATTTTCTAAAAAAAACACTGCAAGTGCTGGTTTGGTGTGTTGTTTCTATCGTTGCACTTTTACTGCTTATTATTATTTTAATTCAGGTTCCTTCCGTTCAAAATTATGCAAAAGACAAGGCTATTTCCTATTTGCAAAAGAAAATAAAGACCAAGGTTTCTCTAGACCGAATCGACGTTAATTTTCCAAAAGAAATTGTTCTGGAAGGGTTTTATTTTGAAGACCAAAAAAAAGACACCTTGTTAATAGGCAAAAGATTAGAAGCTGATGTTGATTTGTTTAAACTTCTGAGCAACGAATTGCAGGTCAATTCAGTTTCCCTGCAAAATGCCTCCTCCAATATCTACAGAAACAAGGATGGCGTTTATAATTTCGATTACATCATCAAGGCATTTGAACCAAAAGTACCTGATCCAAATAGCAAACCCTTTAAAATATCGGTCGAAAATGTAAATCTCCAAAATGTCAATTTTAATTTTAAAGATGATTATTCCAGAAATGATATTCGTTTAAAAGTAGCCAACTTTGATACCAAATTCAAGAAGTTCGATATAGACAAAATGGATTTTGACATTCCAAATATCAATTTAAATGGTTTGAAATTAGTTCTGAATCAGGATGTTGTCGAAAAAATAGCTGAAGTGTCCATAAATACCTTGGATACTATTTCGAAAAGAAAAGATTTCAGTCTAAAACTAGATAAAATCAGTTTGTCTAAAATTGATATTTCTTACGACAACAAAGATTCCAAATTAGATTCCGGTATCTTTTTGGGCAATTTGGAATTATCCGTCAACGAAATAGATTTGAACACACAATTGCTAGATTTTGACACTTTTGAATTAAAAAACCTGAAAGGAAATTTGCGATTGGGCACAAAAGACAAACAACTAATCACTCCCAATTTAGACACGACTGCCATAGCCCAAACTGGATGGAAAGTAAAATTGAATGCTGTCGATTTGCAAAATATAGCTTTCAAGTACGACGATATGCAATCCAAATCTATCCCAAAAGGAATTGATTTCAATCATCTTGATTTGGATAAATTAAATCTTAAAGCAGAAAAACTGTATTATAGAAATGACACTACTACTGGAAATATAAAATCACTTGTGGGAATTGAAAAAAGTGGTTTGCAAATTCAAGCCTTAAAAACGGATTTCTTTTATGGCCCAAAAAAGGCGCATTTGAATCATCTCTATTTGAAAACACCACAAACGCTGCTGCAAAACAGCATTAAAATTAGTTATCCATCGATTGCTTCCTTAAAAAAGAATTCTGAAAACCTCAGTTTGAACGTCAATTTAATACAATCAAAAATAGGATTCAAGGACATTTTACTGTTTAGCCAGTATTTACCAAAAGACAATCCGTTTAAAAATAATCCAAATGCGATTGCGTATTTGAATGCGCGTTTGAACGGAAAAATAAAAGACCTGAATATTCCGCTATTTGAAATGAGCGGCATTGGAAATACCAGAATTTCGGCTTCCGGCAGAATTATAGGCTTGCCTGATGCCCAGAAAGCCTATTATGATTTGTATATCAAGAAATTTTCCAGCACGTCCAAAGATGTTCTTTTGTTTGTGCCACTAGGAACAATTCATAACACTATTCAATTGCCTGCACAGTTTAATGTTCAAGGAAAATTTAAAGGTTCGGTTCAGAATTTCAAGACCAATTTAGCTTTAAACAGTAGTTTCGGGAATGCCAAAGTGGATGGTTTGTACGACCAGCGCATTAAAAATCAAGAGAAATACGATGCGACCATTGCCTTGCTCGATTTTGATTTAGGCCGCTTCATAAAAAATGATTCTTTGGGAAAAGTCACGCTTAATGCGAAAGTAAAAGGCAAAGGATTAGACCCAAAAACAGCTCAGGCAGAATTAGACGGAATTGTTCAGAAAGCAGTTTTTAATAAATATACCTACCGAGATTTAACTCTAAAAGGAAATATCAAAAACGGATTATTTGCAGTGAAATCAGCAATGAAAGACCCAAATTTGCATTTTGATTTGGTTGCCAAAGGAAATGCAAAAGACAAATATCCATCGGTGCAATTAAAATTAAACTTGGATATTGCCGATCTCCAAAAACTAAATCTTCACGCTGGTCCGATGAAACTGCGTGGAAATGTCGATGCGGACATTGCCAATACCAATCCTGATTATTTAAACGGTGAAATTTCCTTTTCGAACGTACATATTTTGCAGGAAGCCGAAGTTATTGTACTAGATTCGATCAAAATCGTGGCTTTTGCAGACAATAAAAAAAACAACATCAAGATAAGTTCCCAATTCCTGAAAGCCGAAATGGACGGGAAATACAAACTAACCACTTTGGCTGCAGCCTTCAAAAAATCACTGTCGAAATACATTGATTTGGGCAATGCAAAATCGAATCTAGCACAAGAGGAACAACGATTGACTTTTAAGTTGTCTGTTGATAATGATCCCATCCTTTTTAAAATTTTTCCCAAATTAACGGGTTTGGAGCCTATCAACATTACCGGAAAATACAATAATGTCGCCGATTCGTTGGAAGTAAAAGGAACGATTCCGAGAATTGTGTATAATAATAAAACCATTGTCGATGGAAAAATAAATATTGAAGCCAAAGGAAAAGCTTTGGAATATCAGGTTTCGGTTGCAACAATTGAAAGCGGAGAAATTAAAATTCCGTTTACCAGTTTATCCGGAAAAATCGAAAACAATATTTTGACCTATGCGTTGGAAGTAAAAGATGCGAGCAAGAAGCAACTCTATCATATTGCTGGTGAATGGCGTCGTGACAAGGCTAAAAATATACTTAAAATTGATGCCGCTAATTTTGTTCTCAATTATGACAAGTGGAATATCAATGCCGAAAATAAAATTGAATTTGGTGATAAAAGACTTTACGTCAATAAATTTTATTTGGAGAATTCCGGAAACGAACTTAAAATCCAGTCGCAAGGCAATCAGAATAATGCGCCACTTCAGGTTGATTTTGTGAATTTCAAGATGGAGACCATTCTGAGTATAATCAAAAAAGATAAATTGCTGATGCAAGGTTCAATCAATGGTTCCGCTTTGGTGGAAAACGTGATGACAAAACCAACTTTTACCTCTGATTTGAAAATTGACAAATTTGCTTTTAAAGGGGAACCCGTTGGTGAAATTGCAATAAAAATAGACAATAAAACCAATAATTTGCTTGCAGCAAATGTTACGCTCAGCGGAGAAGGCAATGATGTTACTCTCCTTGGAACTTATAAAATTAATGACAGCAGTTTCGACCTTGTTTTAAATATGAATAAGTTAAATGTCAAAAGCATACAAAGCTTTAGCTTGGGACATATTACGGAAGGAACAGGCTATTTGTCCGGAAATTTTAACATCACGGGAAATACCGCTGCACCAAAATTAGATGGTGAACTAAAATTTAATGATACAGGATTCAGAACCACAAAACTCAACTCGTATTTTAAGGTCACGGAGGAAAAAATCAGGTTTCAAAACGAAGTAATTGCATTTGACAATTTTACGTTATATGACGAAAATGAAAATGAATTAACCGTAAACGGCACCGTTCATTCCGCTGATTTCAGGAATTTTGACTTTGGTTTAACCGTTGTTGCCAATGATTTTAGAGCGATTCATTCTAAAGAGGCCGACAATGATTTGTTTTATGGGGATTTAATTTTAGACACGAAATTAAACATCAATGGAACTATCGACAATCCGGTTGTTGGTGGAAATATCAAGATAAAAAAGGATACCAAATTTTCAATTGTTATACCTCAATCTGACCCCTCCATAGCTGATAGGGAAGGAATCGTTGAGTTTGTAAATGAAGATGATTTGTATCTGAAACAAACTGCTTTACTGGAGAAAAAACTCAATCAATCCAAATTAATCGGGATGGACGTCAGTGTTGATATTTCGATTGACAAAGAAGCTGAACTTACTTTGGTAATTGACAAAGGAAATGGAGATTACCTGAATCTTAAAGGCGTGGCCGAACTTACAGGAGGCATTGATCCTTCGGGAAAAACGACTTTAACCGGTAAATATGAATTCTCGGGTGGTGCTTACGAAATGAATTTTAATATGATTCGAAGAAAATTTGAAATTCAAAAAGGGAGTTATATTGTATGGAATGGTGAACCCACAATGGCAACTTTAAACATTAAAGCAATTTATAAAGTGAATGCTGCGCCAATCGATTTACTTGGAAATCAGTTGGGAACAGTAAGTCCCACCGTTAAAAACACCTACAAACAGAAGATTCCTTTTCAAACTATATTGATGATGAATGGCGAATTAATGAAACCAGAAATCACGTTTGACATCCTTCTCCCAGATGGAAATTATGGAGTTTCATCAGATATTGTTACGGCTTCCCAGACCAAACTGGAACAGTTGCGACAAGAACCGGCTGAATTAAACAAACAAGTTTTTGCCCTTTTATTGTTGAATCGTTTTATTGGCGAAAATCCTTTTGCGAGTGAAAGCGGCGGAACCAATGCAGAATCCTTGGCGAGGCAAAGTGTAAGCAAAATTCTTTCGCAACAATTGAATGATCTCGCTGCAGATTTAATTTCTGGAGTACAATTGGAATTTGATTTACAATCGACCGATAATTATACTTCGGGAGCTATGGAAAACAGAACGGATTTAAATGTTGGGATTTCAAAAAAACTATTTGATGACCGAATAAAAGTAACGGTAGGAAGTAGTTTTGGCGTGGAAGGACAAGAACGTGCCAATGAAGATCTTACCAATATTGCAGGTGATGTTGCACTAGATTACCAAATTACAAAAGACGGGCGCTATATGGTTCGCGCTTATCGAAAAAACGAATATCAGGTTGCCATCGCCGGACAAATTGTAGAAACGGGTCTTGCCTTTATTGTTACGATGAGTTATAATAAATTCAGCGAGCTTTTTCATCGCACTCAAGAAGAAAAAGCAATGATTGAGAAAGAAAAAATTCGCAAGGAAAAAATGAAACTCAAAGCGGAAAAGGAAAGGCAAAAAAACCTGGAAAAAGAAATAATTGAGGAAAATAAGCAAAATAATTAGAAATATGGAGACCAGATATATCAAATATTTTATAGTGTTATCCTTGTTTTTTACTTTTGGATGCAGCAATACTAAATATTTGCCCGAAGGAGATTTATTGTATACCGGAAGTTCTGTAAGCGTGAAAGATTCAATCCTAAAAAAGAAAGACAGAAAAGCATTGGAGCAAGAATCCAAAAATTTGCTTGTTCCTAAACCAAACAAAAAAATACTGGGATTGCGCGCTAAACTATGGATTTATAATATGGCAGGACAACCAAAAAAAGCCAAAGGCATCAGATATTGGTTGAGAAATAAAGTTGGTGAAGCACCGGTACTTTTCAGCAAAGTCGATTTAAATTATAATGTGGCTGTCTTGAGAAATTTCACGGAAAACAGAGGCTATTTTAAGACAAGGGTTAGTGCCGATTCGACAGCCAAACACAAAAGAGCAACAGCAGAATATACCATTTGGCCCAAAAGACAATACAAAATAAAAGAGGTCCAATTCCCGGTAGATTCTTCTGCTTTAGGAAAATCAATTGCCAGAACGAGTCGCAGAACATTACTCAAAGCAGGCAATCCATATGATTTGGATATTATAAAACTCGAGAGAGAACGCATTGATGCCAGACTCAAGGAAAAAGGATATTATTATTTTAATCCGGATTATATTTTGGCCCAGGTGGATAGTACAAAAGGAGATCACGAGGTCAATATCAAATTAAAAATCAAAGACGAAACACCAGATAAAGCCACAATTGCCTATAAAATAAACAAGATTATAGTGTATCCCAATTTTTCGATTTTGAAAGACAGTATTACTTATAAAAACGAGGATATTGTGCAATATAAAGATTTTACGATTATTGATTCAGCGCATACTTTTAAACCAAGAATATTTGACAGAACCTTATATTTTAAAAAAGGAGATCTCTATAATCGAAAAAATCACAATCTCTCCTTAAACCGTTTTGTAAATCTGGGAACATTTAGCTTTGTAAAAAATGAATTCAAGGTTTCTGATAGCATAAAAAATACTTTGGATGCCTATTATTATCTAACGCTTTTGCCTAAAAAATTTATTCGTGTAGAAGTTTTGGGCAAAACCAATTCAGCCAGTTATACCGGTACAGAAATCAAAGTCAACTGGAATAACCGAAACGTGTTTCGAGGTGCAGAATTGCTGACGATTTCCGTATTTGGCGGAGCCGATTTTCAACTTTCAGGAGAAAACAAGGGACATAACATATTCAAACTGGGAACAGAAGCCAGTTTAACCTGGCCTCGGTTTATTACGCCGTTCAAGATTGAAGGTTCAAGCGAATTCGTTCCTAAAACCAAAGCAACAGTTCGATATGAATATCAAAACAGAACCCTGCTTTATGCTTTAAATTCCTTTAAAACCTCTTTTGGCTATATCTGGAAAGACGATATCCGAAAAGAACATCAATTGAACATTGTTGATGTCACCTACGTCAGCCCAAATAATGTTTCAGCAGAATATCGGGAAGATGTTTTGGCAGATCCTTCCTTGGGGAAAGTAATCGAAAAACAATTGATTTTTGGATCGACATATTCATATACTTTCACGAATACAATGTTAAAACGCAGAAAAAACACTTTCTATTTTAATGGAGAAGTGGATTTGGCGGGAAACGTTACGGGTTTGATAACGGGAGCGAATATTAAAAAGGGCGACACGATAAAAATATTTGATGTTCCGTTCAGCCAATACATAAAAGTAAAAGCAGATTTCAGGCATTATTTAAAACTAGGAAAAGAAAGCGAATTGGCCAGTAGAATTATTGTTGGTGCCGGATTTGCCTATGGAAACTCAAGTACATTGCCTACAACCAAGCAATTTGTCGTGGGAGGAACCAATAGCATTCGCGCCTTCAGAGCAAGATCCCTTGGACCTGGAAGTTACCAAGCACCTCTTACTTCCAACTCCTATTTGCCGGATCAATCTGCTGATTTAAAGCTAGAATTCAATACCGAATACCGAGCGAAAATTTATGATCTAATGAAGGGTGCCTTATTTGTAGATGCCGGAAATATTTGGCTTTTAAATGCCGATCCAAACAAACCTGGAGCCGAAATCTCGAAAGATTTTATGAAACAAATTGCAGTAGGAGTTGGTGCAGGACTGCGTTTCGATTTTTCCTTTTTAATTCTTAGAACCGATTTGGCCTTCCCGCTCAGAAAACCCTATTTGCCCGAAGGACAAAGATGGGTGCTGGATGCTATTGACTTTGGAAGTGGCTCTTGGAGAAAGGAAAATTTAATATTGAATATTGCGATTGGGTATCCTTTTTAGAATAGTATAACCCTCTCACCAAAAGCTAATTTGTATAGTGCTCAATAATCAGTTTTACTGAACACTGAATGCTTTTTATTTGGATTTATCTCCAACAAAATAATCGTTCGAGTTTTTGAACAAAACATTAAAAGTGGTCAAACTTCCATAAATTCGGGTGATGTATTGTTGCAAATCAATTTTCTCGGCTTCGTCAAGATTACTCGCATTTATCTTTTGTTCCATCACTCTAATTCTATCGCGAACCATTGTTATTTTATGAAAAAAAGTATCTATTGGTACTTCTTTATTTTGCGTAGCTGTTCCGGGTTCAAGAATGATTTTCCCGCCTTTCCACTTATCGGCAATGGGAACAATTTGGGAAACATCGCTCCATTTTTGCAACAAATTCTTCAAGGATTTTTCCACATCATAAAAACTAACCGAATCCACTTCGCCTTCAACAGCTTCAATAATTTCAAATTCACTGTCAATATCCATAGTTTCCACACCGCTTTCAATAAAAGTAACCCAATAGTGTTTTGAAGTTACATTGGTTACTACTCCAAGTCCCAATTCTGTATGTTTTATGCGGGAGCCAATTCCTAATATGTTCATCTTTTTAATTTTTTTCAAATATAAAAATTAAATCTTTTCAATGACGCTAACATTTCTCATAAAAAAATTACCAGGCTTTCGGTTGCGAGAAAATCCTTTTAGTTAACTATTTTTTATCGTCCGAAATTTTCTTTATTTCACTTTCGAAATCACTCACGAAATTTTCGTCTTGGTTTATCCTGAATTTTTCAAATTCCTCTTCAGCCAATTGTTTCGCCACTTCGTGTTTTACTTTTCCTGCATCTTTCAAAATTTCGTACTCATTGAATTGCAAAAAAGCATCCAGTTTCGAAATCCATTCCGTCATTTTCATTGGTATTTGCCTCGCCGCCTGATTTTCAGCGTAGTCTAAATACATTGTCACCACTCGTTCCAGTTCCTTAATTTCCTTTTCAATCAAATAATTCTTGGCAATGGCAACATCGGGTTTTAAAATTTTTCCTTTCGGGGCGTTTTTCCAAGTTTGCAAACCCATATTCGGTTTTATAGCGCTTGCTCGTTCCGAAATCAGTTCTGCGGCAGTCTTGCCAGTCGTTGCCCAATGTAATTTATTTTGAACGGTCTTAAAAAAAGTTTGTGTTACTGCTGCATCTTTATGATAATCAATACTGCATTGTTCGTAAATGTCTGTGATTTTTAGATAAAAACGTCTTTCACTCGCACGAATTTCTCTGATTCGTTCCAATAATTCGTCAAAATAATCTTTGCCAAAACGTTTGCCTTGCTTCAAGCGGTCGTCGTCTAAAACAAAGCCTTTGATTATAAATTCCCTCAAGGTTTTGGTTGCCCAAATACGGAATTGTGTAGCCTGAAAACTGTTTACACGGTAGCCAACGGCAATAATAGCGTCTAGATTATAGAAATTGGTATCATATAATTTACCATCTTCGGCAGTTGTTCGGAATTTCCGAACAACTGATTTTTCATCTAATTCTCCTGTTTCAAAAACATTTTTCAGATGTTCGCTGATGGTAGCTTTCGATTTACCAAAAAGTTCTCCTATTTTCTTTTGGCTGAGCCAAAAAGTCTCTTCTTGAAAAAACACTTCCACTCTCACATCTCCATCAGCTGAGGAGTAAAAAATGAGTTCGTTTGATTGTGGCGTGAGTTCTTTGGACATAATCGTTTATTTTATTGTAGACAAAAATATGATATTTTTGGGTTAGAGTGAGGATTTTGATTGTACCATTATTTTGTTTGTACGAGCGTGACGCTCACACAAGCGGGGAACTCTAGAATCCACAAGTTAAATACTTAAATTATCAAAGACAATTCTTCCGCAAGAATGACATCCCTATTTTTGACTAATTCATACTCTTTCAAGGCATTTTCTTTATCACCAATTTCAACATATCTTTTACAAATAGCAAAGTGTGCTTTGCTATAATTAGGTCTCAAACGAATAGCTTCATTTAATGCTTCTATTGCCTTTTGTATATTTCCTGAATCAGTGTATGCAATACCAAGGTTATAATGCATCTCAGGAACATTCGGTTTTAAACTTATAGCTTTCTTATAAGATTCAATTTCTTTATCGTTTTGCCCTATTTTTCCATAAGCAAGTCCAAGATTAAAATGAGCTTGCGACGATTTAGGTTTTTTACTAATTTCTTCTTTATATGCATCAATAGCTTTATCATAATCTCCTGATAAGTAATATTCACGACCTATATTTCTTATACCAATATACCAAAACAAAAAATATAAAGACGAGAATGGCCATAGTAATCTTAACGGGGAAATCATACTTAATAACGATAAAATGTAAGATGTAGGCATCATCCAAATTAGATGGAATGGTGATAAAGAAAGTAGAAATATTAAAATTACTGAAACAGAAAATAAAAGTCCTAATAGCTCAAAAGACTTTTCTGTTGCTTGTTCATTTTTAGCTTTTTCTCTAACTTTTAAGCACCAACCTAAAGTAATAACAATACACAAACCCCAAATAATATTTCCGATAATATTTAGAAAATCTCCCATATGTTCTTTCAATTTTTTTTTAATTAGCAACAAGTATTTCAAAAAGAAGTCGAACTAATTTAAAACACCTCTTTGTTCTTGAACAATCCAGCATTTCATCTGACAGATGAGAATATATTGGCAATAGTTATTTATTTCTCTTGTTTAAAAGCTCCCATTTTGATTTTGACTTTTCAGCTTTTCTTCTGGTTTTTGCTTCTAACTCATCAATTATAATTGAAACAAAATTCATAATTGTCAATATCAGATTTGCAAAATCTGCAATAGCTTTTTTTGACATTTCAGTTTCTAAACTTTGAATCTGTTCATAATACTCATCATAATTTTCGTGGTAATGTCCACCGGCTTTATTTCTAAATAGTGATATTTTTGTTTCGTAACTATATTTCTTTTTAAAAGATTTAAGATTTTTATTTAATTCATTATATCCCTCTAATAAATTTGGATGATATTCATTAATTAATTTTTTAATTTTTCTTTGATGACTATTATAAGTTTTAATAGTTTCATAAATTGATAAAAAACCATTTTTTGAATTAAAAACTATATCCCATTTAGTTTCAAAATTTATTATTCCTTTAAATGAAGTTAGTAAATCAATATATGATGCAATTAAAAAGCAATTGTATTTTATTAAGTCTATAGCTGTTTTAAAATCATCTACAATATCTTGTTGTTCGGTAATTAAAATCTGTTCTTCTATAAAATTTTTTACAACAAAAAGATCATTAATCTGTTTGTGAAAATGTTCAATAGTTTCGATTAATAGATTTTCACTTTCGTTTTCCATATAATTACAGCAAACTAATAAATATTTAATATTAAGTATATCTCAAATACACCAAAATACAAATAGATTATTTAAACTTTGCACAGTTTTATCGCTCTCCAAATATATACAAAAATTATTACAAATCCTCAAAAGAATACCTTTCAATAGTAAAGAACAAACCAAAACCGTAACTTTGCATTTTGCCAAAATTTATGTTAGAAAACGATAACAACATTGAAGTATTGGGTGCGCGAGTACACAATCTAAAAAATATAGACGTAAAAATTCCACGGGAGAAACTGGTAGTGATTACCGGGCTTTCGGGTTCGGGAAAATCATCCTTGGCTTTTGATACGATTTATGCCGAAGGACAACGCCGTTATGTCGAAACTTTTTCGGCTTATGCCCGACAATTCCTGGGCGGTCTGGAACGTCCCGATGTGGATAAAATTGACGGTCTTTCCCCCGTTATTGCCATCGAACAGAAAACGACCAGTAAAAGTCCTCGTTCAACCGTTGGAACTATTACCGAAATTTATGATTTCCTGCGTTTGTTGTATGCTCGTGCCGCTGATGCTTACAGTTACAACACAGGTGAAAAAATGGTTTCTTATGACGATGAGCAAATCAAGGAATTAATTACCCAAGATTTCGCACGCAAACGTATTAACATTTTGGCTCCAATTATTCGCGCCAGAAAAGGACATTATGCCGAATTATTCCAGCAAATCGCCAAACAAGGCTTTTTGAAAGTCCGCATCAATGGTGATATCAAAGACATTACTGCAGGAATGAAACTGGACCGCTACAAAACCCACGACATCGAAATCGTGATTGACAGAATGGTTATCGAAGACACTCCAGAGAATGAAAAACGCCTGACTGAAAGCATCAAAACGGCGATGTATCACGGCGAAAATGTGTTGATGATTTTGGACCAAGACTCCAATGAAATTCGGTTTTTCAGCCGGAATTTAATGTGTCCAGCAACCGGAATTTCCTATCAAAATCCGGAACCCAATTTGTTTTCCTTCAACTCGCCTAAAGGGGCTTGCGAACATTGCAAAGGTTTGGGAACGGTGAATGAAATCAACCTCAAAAAGATAATTCCAAATCCAAAAATTTCAATAAACAAAGGTGGCTTTGCACCATTGGGCGAATATAAAAGCAGTTGGATGTTCAAGCAATTGGAAATCATTGGCGAGAAATATGGATTCAAATTGACTGATCCCATTTCGACGATTTCCGAGGAAGCAATGGAAATGATTTTGAACGGTGGCAAAGAAAAATTCTCGGTCGAATCGAAAGTTTTGGGTATCACCAAAGAATATAAAATCGAGTTTGAAGGAATTTCACATTTCATCAAAAACCAGCACGACGAAAGTGGTTCAACCACAATAAAACGTTGGGCAAAGGAGTTTATGGATGAAGTAAAATGTCCGGTCTGTGAAGGCACACGATTGAAAAAAGAAGCACTGTTCTTTAAAATCAACGAGAAGAATATCGCAGAATTATGTGATATGGATATTTCGGATGTAACGGATTGGTTTCTTGACTTGAACAATCATTTATCCGAAAAACAAAAAACCATTGCTACGGAAGTTATCAAGGAAATCAAGGATCGATTGGCATTTTTGATGAACGTGGGATTGGATTATTTGGCTTTAAGCCGAAGTTCCAAATCACTTTCTGGTGGCGAAGCACAACGCATTCGATTAGCAACACAAATTGGCTCGCAGTTGGTTGGCGTTTTATATATTCTGGACGAACCAAGTATTGGTTTACACCAAAGGGACAATGACAAATTGATTCATTCCTTGGAACAATTGCGTGATATTGGCAACTCAGTTATTGTCGTTGAACATGATAAAGATATGATTCTTCGCGCCGATTATGTGATTGATATAGGTCCAAAAGCAGGGAAACACGGTGGCGAAATCATCAGCAAAGGAACTCCGGCCGAAATTTTGAAAGACCATACTTTGACGGCTTCCTATTTGAACGGTGAAATGGAAATTGAGGTTCCCAAAAAACGTCGAGAAGGCAACGGGAATTTCCTGAAATTGACTGGAGCTACTGGAAACAACTTAAAAAATGTTTCGATAGAATTGCCTTTAGGCAAAATGATTTGTGTGACCGGTGTTTCGGGAAGCGGAAAATCGACATTGATAAATGAAACCCTCTACCCTATTTTGAACGCCTATTATTTTAATGGTGTTAAAAAACCAAAACCGTACAAAAAAATTGAAGGTTTGGAATTCATCGACAAAGTAATTGATATTGACCAAAGCCCGATTGGAAGAACGCCACGTTCGAATCCAGCGACCTATACCGAAGTTTTTACTGAAATTAGAAACCTGTTTACGATGACTTCAGAAAGTATGATTCGCGGTTACAAAGCGGGACGTTTTAGTTTTAACGTGAAAGGCGGAAGATGCGAAACCTGCGAAGGTTCGGGCGTAAGAACTATTGAAATGAACTTCTTACCCGATGTTTATGTGGAATGTGAAACCTGTCAAGGAAAGCGTTTTAACAGGGAAACTTTGGAGATTCGATTCAAAGGAAAATCTATTTCCGATGTATTGAATATGACGGTCGATGAAGCCGTTCCTTTCTTCGAAATGATTCCAAAGATTTATCGAAAAGTAAAAACCATTCAGGATGTTGGCTTGGGTTATATCACGCTTGGTCAGCAAAGCACGACGCTTTCTGGTGGTGAAGCGCAACGGATTAAATTAGCTGGAGAATTATCGAAAAAAGATACTGGGAATACGTTTTATATTTTGGATGAACCCACAACGGGACTGCATTTCGAAGATATTCGGGTGTTGATGGAAGTCATTAATAAATTAGTCGATAAAGGCAACACCATATTGATTATCGAACATAATATGGACGTGATAAAACTAGCCGATTATATTATTGATATTGGTCCAGAAGGCGGAAAAGCTGGCGGAGAAGTCGTTGCCAAAGGAACTCCGGAAGAAGTTGCTAAAAATAAGAAAAGTTATACAGCAAAATTTTTAAAAAAAGAGTTACATTAGTGTTTACATAATTCATAATATTAAAACGAATGGAATATAGACCAGGCGCAATTGGTGCATTAACAGATGAATATGAAAAAGCACTTAGTGAATTTATACTAGTTTTAAGAACTATCCCTGAAGATCTCTTTTTATTAACAGATGATTCTAAAGTAGAAAATTTTAAATCCATTAGAAATATTACCCTGCATATTGTTCGTGCCGGTTACTCCTATTCCAATTATATCAGAAAAAGGTTTAAAGATGAAATTGAATTGAATGAATTCGAAATTAATTCAGTGGGGGAAGCTGTTTCAGAACTAAACAAAATGTTCCAGTACAAAGTAAATACTTTTGAAAATAAATGGCTTTTGAGTGATGATGAAATGATGAATACCATTATAAAAACGTCTTGGACAACCTACGACCTGGAAGCTCTCATTGAGCACTCGATAGTTCATATATTGAGACATCGATTACAAATACAAAAGATAATTCAAAAGATAAACTAGCATAAAACACAAAAATGAGATTAGAAGATTTTGACAATGACGAGGACAAAGTAATCCAGGATAAACTGAAACAAAAAACCTGGAACGAGATTCGGTCAAATGACAGTTGGGCTATTTTTAAAATTATGGCCGAGTTTGTAAGCGGTTATGAAAATATGGCAAGAATAGGTCCTTGTGTTACCATTTTTGGATCTGCTAGGAAAAAACCGGAAGATAAATATTATTTATTGGCCGAAAAGATTGCGTACAAAATAAGCAAAGCAGGTTATGGCGTAATCACTGGCGGAGGCCCAGGAATTATGGAAGCGGGTAATAAAGGCGCACATCTGGGTGGTGGAACTTCGGTGGGATTGAATATCGAATTGCCTTTTGAACAGCATTTTAATCCGTATATTGACCGAGACAAGAATCTGAATTTCGATTATTTCTTTGTAAGAAAAGTGATGTTCGTAAAATATTCTCAAGGGTTTGTAGTTATGCCAGGAGGTTTTGGAACTATGGACGAATTATTTGAAGCCATTACTTTAATACAGACAAAAAAAATTGGAAAATTCCCAATCATATTGGTTGGAACCTCTTTTTGGGCTGGATTGATGGAGTGGATAAAAGCTGTTTTGGTAGAAAAGGAACAAACTGTAAATGCTGCCGATTTGAATTTATTCAAAATTGTGGATACCGAAGACGAAGTGGTTGATGTCTTGGATAAATTTTACAAAAAATACGATTTAACACCCAATTTTTAACTAACAAAATTCCATTTCTTATTAAATTTTTAAAAAAAAATAATTGAAATCACTTTACAAAATTATCATTTGCATTCCAATATTGTTTACTTCGTTGAAACAATACGCACAGCATCATTCCCAAATGGATGTTGAAGTAAATTTGGCAAAAAAAACTTTGACTATACAGCAGGAAATTATTTTTTTCAATCAATCTGAAGACAGTTTGACGAACATTGTTTTGAATGATTGGAATAATGCTTATTCCTCTAAAACATCACCTTTAGCCGAACGATTTTCAGACGAATTTTACAGAGGCTTTCATTTAGCATCCGATAAAGAAAGAGGAAGTACCAATAATTTTACTGTTTCTACAACAGATAAAACAACGCTTTCCTGGGAAAGAACGGGAAAAAATCCCGATTTTATAATCGTCAAATTAGGAAAAAAATTGGCTCCAAATCAAAAAATCACTTTGCATCTCAACTATATTGTAAAGGTTCCAAGTGACAAATTTACCAATTACGGCTATACTGAAAAAGGTGGGATTTACCTGAGAAATTGGTTTCTCACTCCCGCTCGCTATGAAAACCAAGATTTTATTAAATACAACAATTACAACCTTGACGATATTGCAAATGCAATTTCTGATTTTGATATTATATTCAGAATTCCAAAAAACACAGAACTGACAACAGATTTGTACAGTGAGAAAACAGCTCAGGCTGAAAATTATTCAATTTACAAACTCAAAGGAAGCAACAGAACCGATTTCAGTGTTTTTGTAGAGCCAAAATCAAGTTTTAGAAGCTACAAAAACAGTTCCGTTGAAGTCCTGACGAATCTAAGAGGGTACAAGGCTGACGAAATTCAAAAAGCAATTGTAATAGACCGAATCGTAAATTTTACGAACAAATTAATTGGAAAATCACCTTATGAGAAAATCACCGTTTCGCAAGCTGATTATGATCGAAATCCTTTCTATGGATTGAACCAAATGCCCACTTTTTTGGTTCCGTTTCCTGATAACTTTCTTTTTGAGATTAAATTTTTAAAAACCTATTTAAACAATTATCTAAAAAACAGTTTGAAGCTGGATCCAAGAAAAGACAATTGGATTTATGACGGAATTCAAATATATACTATGGTAAGATACGTTCAAGAAAATTATCCCAATTGTAAGATGACGGGTAGTGTTTCGAATCGTAAATTGTTCAAAGGGTTTCACTTATTGAATTTAGATTTTAACGAGCAATACAGTTACTTTTATTTGCTAATGGCTCGAAAAAATTTGGATCAGCCTCTTTCAGACCCAAAAAATACATTGATAAAATTCAACGAACAAATTGCAAGTAAATATCGAGCAGGTTTGAGTTTAATTTATCTGGATGATTTTATTGGAAAACCTTTTATGTCCAATAGTATCAAACAATTTCATACTCAAAACTATAAAAAGCAAACTAATGCAAATGATTTTGAAACCCTGCTAGAGTCGAATACGAATAAAAATATTGATTGGTTTTTTAATATCATTATCAATTCTCGTGAAATTATTGATTACTCGTTTTCAAAAGTATCAAAAACCAAGGACAGCGTCTCCTTTTCTTTAAAAAACAATGCCAGAGTCTTAGTTCCAATTCCAATTTATGGAATAAATAATGACACCATTGTCTTTAAGAAATGGATAGAACCCATAAAAGAAGACAGCGTTTATACCTTTGAGAGAAAAGAGGCCAAGAAAATTGTTATTAACTTTAAAAATGAAGTTCCTGAATTCAATTTAAGAAATAACTGGAAGAAATTAGAAGGTTTTTTCCCGAATAATCGTCCCATAAGATTTGCCTTCGTGAAGGATTTAGAGGACCCTTTTTACAATCAGATTATTTATGCTCCATTATTAACATTCAACGCATATGATGGTCTTTCGCCTGGTATGAGATTTCATAACAGAGCTATTTTAAACAGGCCATTTGTTTATGACATAAATCCTACTTATTCCATAAAATCAAAGACCATAACTGGTGCAGCTGCTTTTATCTTTAATCAGGATTTCAGAAATAGTAATTTGTATAACTTAAAATATTCTGTCAGCACTTCCTATTTTCATTATGCACCTGACGCAACTTATTTAAAAATAAATCCTATGGTTTTAATGCAATTTCGCAAAGATGACTTCAGAGATAATCGAAAACAAATGGTACTTTTTCGACAAGTAATTATTAATCGGGAAAAGAGCGAAATCGTAATTGACAGCTCACTCCAGGATTATTCCGTTTTTGATGCAAAATATATCAACTCAAGGACCGAACTTACTAATCATATTAGCTTTGTAGGAGACATTCAATTTTCGGGTGAATTTGGTAAAGTTTCGACTGAAATTCAATATAGAAAACTCTTTGAAAACAATCATCAACTAAGTCTTCGAATGTTTGCAGGTAGTTTTTTATACAATAATACAAATTCTGATTTTTTTAGTTTTGCCCTAGACAGACCTACGGATTATCTTTTTGACTATCCTTATCTTGGAAGATCGTCCAGCACAGGAATTGTAAGTCAGGAATTTATTATGGCTGAAGGTGGATTTAAATCAAAACTAAGTTCGCCTTATGCAAACCGATGGATAACAACCTTAAATGGCAGTTATTCTCTTTGGAACTGGATAGAAGTGTATGGTGATTTAGGTTTTGTTAAAAATAAACCACAAAAAACTAAATTTCTATATGATAGCGGTATTCGACTCAATTTACTAACCGATTATTTTGAGTTATATTTTCCTCTATATTCCAATAATGGATGGGAAATAGCACAACCCCATTATAGTGAGACCATACGATTTGTAGTCACCTTAAATCCAGAAAAATTAATATCACTTTTTACTCGAAAATGGTTTTAATTGAATCCTATCCTGCAAAATCATAACTTATTTTATATTATTATCAATATTATTGAATTTTATACATATATTATATAATAAAAACGCCGTTTATTAAAAAATAATTATTGAAAATTAAATTCTATTTTTTTCAATGAATTATGAAAATAGCTAGTTTTTAAGTAAATTTGCCATCTAAAGTTATATTTTCCAATTATGATAAAAGAAGAAACCAATATTACATTGACATTTGAAGACTTCAAAACCGAAGTCTTGAAGGATTACAAAATAGCAATCACAAGTAGAGAATGTAGCCTGTTGGGACGTAAGGAAGTATTAACCGGAAAGGCAAAATTTGGAATTTTTGGCGACGGAAAAGAAGTTCCACAGTTAGCGATGGCAAAGTTCTTCAAAAACGGTGACTTCCGTTCAGGATATTATCGTGATCAGACTTTTATGATGGCTATTGGTGAATTAACAATTCAAGAATTTTTCGCAGGATTATATGGTCATACCGATATTTCTCAAGAACCAATGTCAGCTGGAAGGCAAATGGGTGGACATTTTATGACGCACAGCTTAAATGACGATGGTAGTTGGAAAGATTTAACAAAACAAAAAAATTCAAGCGCCGACATTTCTCCTACAGCTTCTCAAATGCCAAGAATGTTGGGATTGGCGCAAGCATCTAACATATACAGAAGCATCCCAGAGCTTGCTAAGAAATCTAATTTTTCTATAAATGGAAATGAAATTTCCTGGGGAACCATTGGAAATGCAAGTACATCTGAAGGTTTATTTTTTGAAACTATAAATGCAGCCGGTGTTCTGCAAGTTCCAATTATTTTGAGTGTCTGGGACGACGAATACGGAATCTCAGTTCACGCAAAATACCAAACCACGAAAGAAAGTATCTCCGAAATTTTAAAAGGATACCAACGCGATGAAAACAGTAATGGTTTCGAGATTTTAAAAGTAAAAGGCTGGGATTATCCAAGTTTAATAGAAACTTATGAAAAAGCGGCCGATTTAGCTCGTGAAAAACACATTCCTGTTCTAATTCACGTAAATCAATTGACACAACCACAAGGACATTCCAGTTCTGGTTCGCACGAAAGATATAAAGACTCCACAAGATTGGATTGGGAAAAAGATTTTGATTGCATCAGACAAATGAAATTGTGGATGATAGCTATCAACATTGCTTCTCCAGAAGAAATCGAAGAAATTGATTCAAATATAAAAAAAGAAGTCCTCGAAGGAAAAAAAGCAGCTTGGAATGCCTTCATAGGCCCTATTATTGAAGACCAAAGAGAATTGGTTGTATTGTTGGAAAAAATAGCTTCAGCAAGCCAAAATAAAGATAGCATTCTAAAACTTACCGCTAATTTAAGCAAAATAAAAATTCCTCTTAAAAAGGAAATTCTTGTAATAGCTCGCAAAGTTTTGAGAATGGTAATCGATGAAAACAGCAAACCTGAATTATCAACTTGGATTACTTCATACATCAAGAAAAGCCAGCCAGAATTCAGCAGTCATTTATATTCAGAATCACGTTCGAATGTGTTTTCTGTGAAGGAAGTTTTACCTGAATACGCAGATGATGCTAAAGAAGAGACTGATGGCCGAATGATCTTGCGTGATAATTTTGATGTTCTTTTTACAAATCACCCAGAAGTATTAATCTTTGGCGAAGATGCTGGAAGCATTGGTGATGTCAATCAAGGATTAGTTGGATTACAAATTAAATTTGGAGAAACTCGTGTTGCCGATGTCGGAATTAGAGAAGCCTCTATTATTGGGCAGGGAATAGGAATGGCGCTTCGTGGACTTCGTCCAATTGCGGAAATACAGTATTTAGATTATTTATTATATGGTGTTCAGATTCTGAGTGATGATTTGGCTACTTTGCAATATCGAACTTCAGGAAAACAAAAAGCACCACTTATAATCAGGACTCGTGGTCATCGATTGGAAGGAATTTGGCATTCTGGCTCACCAATGGGAATGTTAGTAAATGCTTTAAGAGGAATTCACATTTTGGTTCCAAGAAATATGACCAAAGCGGCTGGTTTCTATAACACTTTGTTAGAATGTGATGAACCTGCTCTAGTTGTCGAATGTCTGAATGGTTACCGTCTAAAAGAAAAAACACCACTGAATTATGGCGAATTCAAAACACCAATTGGTGTTGTAGAAACTATAAAAGAAGGTGCAGATATAACTTTAGTTTCTTATGGTTCTACACTGAGATTAGTGGAAGAAGCGGCAAAAGAACTCTTGGATTTTGGAATAGATTGCGAAATAATCGATATTCAATCCTTGCTTCCTTTTGATGTAAATCACGATATTGTAAAAAGTATTGCCAAAACGAATCGACTGTTAGTAATCGACGAAGATGTTCCTGGCGGAGCTTCGGCTTACATTTTACAACAAATTATAGAAAATCAGGATGGCTACAATCAGCTGGACAGTAAACCGCAAACCTTAACATCAAAAGCACACAGACCTGCTTATGGAACTGATGGTGACTATTTTTCAAAACCTTCCATTGAAGACATTTTCGAAAAAGTATATGCTATGATGAACGAGGTTAATCCAACAAAATATCCGGTTTTATATTAGAAAATATCTTTCTACTACAACAAAGGTTTGGATTTAGGACCTGATTATTATATTAGAGATTAATTATAATTTTTGATAAGTAATTACTTCATGATTTTAAACTTTCTCAAGACATTGTCAATGACCTCGTTTATTTCTATAGAAATTACAAATCTATAATTGAGATAAACATACGCAATGGTCATTAATATCGATTTTAAAATAATCGAAATAATAGGATTAAATGGAAACTCCCAAAAGTAAAATAATAGAAACAAAACTAAAGTAAGTGCCATTGAATATAAGGTTTGATTGGTAAAAGGGTATAGATTTAATTTTTTTACCACAAAAAGTAGTTTGGCTAAACTATATAAAGTTATTGATAATAAAGTAGCAAATGCTGAACCTATAATACCAAAAATTGGAATGAAAATCATATTTAACACTACTGTTAAAATAACCAAAACCACTCCCAAAAACAATACCGTTCGGTAATATTTTGTATTGAAAATAATAGCGTTATTATTCCCCAATATCAAATCAAAATATTTAGAAAGACCTATCATAAAAACAACCAAAATTCCTCCGGCATATTCTGGGGGAACCATTTCATAAAGTTTATTGATATTCACAAAAATGCCCAACATCACATAGCCACCTACCATTTGGAGGTTAATGGAGCTTTTCTTGTACAGCGTATTTAATTCTTCGTGTTTGTTTTCGTGCATCAGTTTTGCAGTAATTGGATACACAATTTGGTGCATAGAACGACTTGGAACCGAAATAACCAAAGCGATATAAGTAGCAACAGAATAATAAGCAATATTTTCAATATTCATATATTGATTTAAAATCATTTTATCACCATCCAATAGTAAATTGGCAACACTTCCAGATAAAATAATATAAAAAGTATATTCCAAGACACTTTTTGTGTTTACTGGTATTTTAAATTGAAAAACTGGTTTTTGAATACTGAAAGCGTAAAACATCGTCACTAATAAAGCCAATAAATAAACGACTGCTGTAGCATATACAAAGCCTTCAACCGTGATCCAATTATAATAAACACCAACTAATAAAAGTAATGAAGCAGATCGCAAGCCTACTTCTTTGATGAAATTTCCAAAAACAGAATGCATATGCACTCGCAGCCAAGCATAAAATATCTCGAAATAAGCCATACACAATCCAATGAATGGAATAAGCCAAATATAATTTTTAACGATGATATTCTTTTTTGAAAGGAAGAAAATAATTTCATCAAAAAAAAGAAAACCTATCAAAAACATTGGAATTATTATGAGAAATGGAAATAGTACCGTAAATGATAAAAATCGAGACCTTTCTTCATTTGTTTCATATTGCGAATAAAATTTCACTAATGTGTTTTGCATTCCTATAGCAAACAACGGCATAATTACATTAGCAGAAGACAGAATATAATTAGTTAATGCATAATAAGTTGCCCCAAGAAAAACCGGGTACAAATAAATGGTATTAATACCTCCAATCGCAAAACCGATGTATGTTATTATGGTATTTTTAAACGACTGATTTAATACTATTCCCATTATTTTTTATCATTGTGAGGCACGAAGCAATCTCTTTTATTTTATGATATGTTATTCAGCACAAATATCATTATAATATTGAACTAACTCTAAAATTTTATTTTTTGAAAATTCTCCTTTGTCCATTTTTTTGTTAATGACTTCGCAATCCGAAAAATACTTAGCTGCCTTTTTATAGAAACTACTATTTAAACTTGTAGGATATTTTTCGTTTGCCCTTTTAACAAATATATCTGTAGTAACATTTTCTCTACCACGACGATAAGAAACAACATTATTTGTTACAATTCGAGTGATATTAACGTTAAAACCATTTGAATGAAAACCAGATGTCTGGAATTTCTCTCTAATTCTTGCATACAAAGTAACATTACCTTCCTCAACAACTTCTATTAATTGAGGTTCTGGGTGTGAAAATTCATCAAGTAAAACATACTCATATTTTATCATTGATTCAAATCCCAAAAAAGTAATTCCTTTTACCATATCATAAGACCAACTATCTGGTTTATCATCTAAAGAGGCACTGAAATATATTTTATTTTTATTTATACTTCCAAAACCTTCAATGGCACTACCATCATTAAAAAGAATTGTAGCTTAATGATCTTGGCTAAATGCGAAATTTGCAATTAATATAAAAACAAATTTTATGAACTTCTTAATCATAATTATTAATCAATTCAACCAATTTCCCCGTCAAACTCTTTCTGGAATATTGCTGTAAACCAACAGCGTTTGAGTGCAGTTTTCCTTCCAAAAATTGATTGTAATAGCCCAAAAGTACACTTTTTAGTTTCATTTTCTCGGAATAGTCAAAAAATACGCCCGTATTGGTATTGGTAATGATTTCAGCAAAGTCAGAACCGTGTGGACCAATAGCAATAATAGGTCTTCCGGAAACCATATATTCGAATAATTTCCCAGGAATAATGCTTTTGGTGTCTTCTGAATTGATTTCGATAAGCAACAACACCTGAGACTTTCTTTGATGCGCAATCGCTTCGGAATGGGAAACATAACCCAAATTATTCAAATACGGTTTCAATCCAAATTGAGTAATGGTTTCTAAAACTTCTTGACTTACCGCTCCAATTAATTTTATTTCCAAATGTGTTTTAAAATCAGGAATTTCACTAATTAATTCCACTAAACATTCCCATAGCATCTTTGGGTTTCTTTCGGAAAGAAAAGAACCAATATGCGCTAAAGTAAATTTGGTATCCAAAGCTTGTTTCTCCACATTTTCCGTATCGTAACCATTGGTTATTACCGCAATTGGTTTAGTTGTAATGGCTTGAAACTCGGTTTTTGTGGTATTGCTTGTCACGATAATTGTATCTGCAGTATTCAGCACTTTATATTCTAAATCTTTGTGCTT
The DNA here is from genome assembly GCF_043780635.1 of Flavobacterium sp. Classification (GTDB taxonomy): domain Bacteria; phylum Bacteroidota; class Bacteroidia; order Flavobacteriales; family Flavobacteriaceae; genus Flavobacterium. Next base: position 16,317 of record NZ_JAYWCK010000121.1, on the reverse strand, counting down.
CTTAGCTGCATAATTCGACAATCGCAAGGATTTATGATAGCCTATTGTTGTCCAAGGATCGCGAAAATCGGCAAACCACTTAATATTTAATTTCTGTTTTAATTCCAGTCCAATAAGATGTAAACTGTGTGGTGGACCTGAAGTGACAATTGTGTCAATTTCATTTTCCACGATGTATCTTTCTAAAAACGCAACCGAAGGTTTTATCCAAAAAAATCTAGCATCGGGAATAAATAAATTGCCCCGAATCCAAAGAAATACTTTGTCGAGAAAAGATTGCTTTTTTTGATTTGGAATAATTCCCGAATTCATTTTTTTGGTTTTATTCTTCGAAAGAAAAGAAGCTACTTGATAGGGTTCAAAGATTTTATGGTTGATAATAATTGCCTTATCCGAAACTTCATTTACTAAGTTTTCATCAACGATTGGATATGTTGGATTCTCTGGAATATAAACTATTGGCTGAACATCAAAATCCGGTAAATATTTTACGAATTTTAGCCAACGTTGAACACCTGGTCCTCCGGCTGGCGGCCAATAATATGTTATGATGAGTAGTTTTTTTGGTTTCAAGTTTAAGGTTTAAGGTTTAAACTTTTCTTTCTTTCAAAATAAATTCCACCTATCAATAAAAATAACATTCCTGCGGAACTTATAAGCGTAATTATGCCTCCGGTTTGTATTACTTGAGGCTCAAACTTGAATTCTATAGTATGTTTTCCTTCCGGAACTTCCATTGCTCGTAAAACATAATCTACAAGAAAATGATCCGTTTTTTTGCCATCAATATAGGCATTCCATCCTTTTTCATAATAGATTTCGGAGAAAACCGCCAAACCTATTCCTGAATTTTCAGAAGTATATTTAAGATAATTAGGTTTGTAAATGTCTAATTTTATGGATCCGCTTGTGTCCCAATCTTTTTTTAAACGGGCATTCTCTAATTTTGAACCAAAGTGATGAACGTTGAAAACTGCAACTTTTTTGGTATCCAAATGATCCAATGCTTTCATTACATCGTCTGGCTTATTTACTAATTTTAAATCCTCTACAAACCAGGCATTCCCATTAACATTCGGATTTTGAACTGGGAACGAATTGCCGGTAGAATCCGTCTGGATAATATATTTCACATTCAACATATTGAGAATCTCAATATTGTTTTTGGCAATTTGATAATCAAATAATTGCTGCATTCTTCGAGGTTTTACAGCACTATAACCTCCAATCGATTTATGAAAATAAGAGGCTCTGGCACTCGATAAGTTGCCCGAAACTTCAAATACTCTATAATGAGTAGTATCTTGCAATATCTGAGCATCAGCAGGTGTTTCCTGGAAAGGAACCTCAACTTCTCTTTTGCTTACAAAATCTTTGGCTGAAACATATTTTTTATCCACAAAATACAAATCAAAAATCATCAATATTCCCACTAAAATGATTGCTGTATTTTGAGTGAATTTATTTTTGATAAACAACCAAAAAACTCCTGCCGCAAGCAACATAAAGAAACCCGAACGCAATAAATCGGCAGAGTAAAGTGTCATTCTATCTGCTTTGAGCGCATCTACAAAGCCTGGTCCATAGCTTTCTCTGAAATAACTGTCGTTTGCTCCTGCAAAACTGAAACTGCCTTTGAGTAAAAACAATCCAATAATAATTCCAAAACCTACTGCAGCAGTTTGCCACAATGCTTTAAACTGAGCCTCCTTTTCCAATTTAAAAAAAGATTGCAAGCCCATAATAGCCAAAACTGGAAAACACAATTCCAAGATAATCTGAATCGAAGAAACGGCTCTGAACTTGTTGAACATTGGCACATTATCAATGAAAAAATCAGTCAAAATTGGAAAATTTTTCCCCCAAGAAAGCACTAAAGCAACTATGGCTCCAGAAAGGAAAACGTATCTGATTTTTCGTTTGTTTGTAAATAATGCCAAAATCCCAAAAAAGAAAACGACAATCCCGATGTAAGCTGGTGCAGCCACAATAGGCTGATCGCCCCAATAGGTTGGCATTCCCGAAACAAAATCATTGGCTTGCGCTTCCGGAACTCCCTGCTCCATCATAAACGAATACATATTACTATCTTTACCTAATGCTTCACTATTTGAACCTCCAAAAAGGCGTGGTGCAATCAAATTGAAACTTTCTGCAATTCCATAACTATATTCCGTAATATAATCACGAGACAAGGCACTGTTGCTAACATTTTTTGTACCATCGGCATTAAAAGTCAATTCACTTTTTCCTCTTGTGCTGAAATTGGCATATTCGGCTGTGGCCAATAAGTTTGTAGCATTCGCACCAATGGCAAAAATCCCGGCTATTGCCAAAACTCCAAATGAAATTAAAAGCACTTTATATTCCTTCTCTTTTACTGCCTGATAAATAAAATAACCAGATAATAGCAGCAAGAAAATCAATAAATAATAGGTCATTTGAAAGTGATTGGCATTGATCTCCAATGCTACAGCGAACATCGTCAACAACCCTCCCCAAATATATTTCTTTTGGAAAACCAATATAAAACCGGCAATTACCAAAGGCATATACCCTATTGCGTGGGCTTTAGCATTATGACCAACACCCAAAATAATGATCAAATAGGTAGAAAATCCAAAAGCCAAAGCCCCGAAAAAGGCTTTGAGCGGATCTACTTTTAAAACCAATAATAAACCATAAAAACCAAGAAAATACAAAAACAAATAATCAGCAGGACGAGGCAAAAATCGAATAGCATCATCAATCATACCTATGTAATCATAAGGATATTTTGCTCCTAACTGATATGTTGGCATTCCGCCAAAGGCTGAATTTGTCCAATAAGGTTCTTGATGATCCGAAGCTCTGAAGTCGTTTTGCTCTTTTGCCATTCCGGTATATTGCGCAATATCAGATTGTAAAATTTGTTTTCCCTGCAAAACGGGATAAAAATAAATGAGGGAAATAAATATGAATCCAAGTAGGAATAAGGCGTGCGGATATAACTTTTGAAGTTGCTTCATTAATTTGGTTTTTGGTTTTGGTTTGGGTAAATTTAATCTATTTCTTCATAATCAACATAATCCCCAACTTTTTTGGTTTCACGAGGATTTTTAGTATCAGTTGCATTATAGATGACTTCATCGTTATTTGGCGTTTTTTGCCAAGAATTTCCCTGCGCATTTTGTTGCTGTTGTTGAAAATTTTCTCCTGCTTTCTGCACTACTTTTTTAACTATTAAAGGCAAAAATAATTTAGCCAAAAATTTAAAAATATAGTAAAAAGCCATTATGTAAAATAATGTTCTTATAAAACCTGAAAAAGAAGCTTCTTGCATAATCAAATAATTTTTGGTAAAATTAACAATTCCATGGTTCAAAATTAAAATATCATTCTTAAATAAATAATAAAATATAGTACATTTGAAAAGCGTTATATCTTTTTAATCTAAAATAATAGTATGCACAAAATCAAAAACATAGTTGTTGCAGCCTTTTTTATGATTCCATTTATTCATTATGGCCAGCACACCGACCAAATTAACTCGAATAGACCCGGCGAAACAATGTCCGCTTTTGCTGTGGGAAAATCAGTTATTCAGGTAGAATCAGGCATTTATGGCATTCAGGAACATCATAGTATATTAGATTATGACGCCAATGGTTTTGGAATTGATATGACTTTGAGATGGGGATTGTTTATGGAAAAACTGGAACTGATTGCCGACTTTCAATACCAATACGAAATGTTAAATCCCGCCTTAATTTATCCAGAGAAATCTGCGATGAAGCAAACTGTTTTGGGAGCAAAATATTTAATTTATGATCCTTTCAAAAATTACGAAAAACAAGTCAATGTTTACAGCTGGAAAGCGAATCATTCCTTTAATTGGCACCAATTGATTCCTGCAGTTTCCGTTTTTGCAGGTGCCAATCTTACTTTCTCTGATAATCCGTATTATTTCTCTCCTGATGCGGCCATTTCACCAAAAATTATGCTGATTGCCCAAAACCATTTGGGTGATGGCAGCTGGGTTTTTGTGACAAATATCATCGCAGATTATATTGGAACTGATTATCCAAGTTATGGTTATGGGATTACCCTGACCAAAGGATTCAATAGGAAATGGTCTGGTTTCATAGAAAATCAAGGCTATAAAAGTGATTTTTACAGCGATGCCATTGTTCGTGGCGGTGCGGCTTTTTTAATTCACGATGATATGCAAATTGATGCTTCAATAAGCAGCAGTTTAAAAACCACTCCATCCATATTGTATGGAGGCATTGGGTTTTCCTGGCGTTATGATGCGAATTATAAGGAAGTACGAATGAAAGTTGACACAGGTGATTCGGATAAAAAAGCCAAAAGAAGAGCCAAGAAAACTAAAAAGGGATAGATTTGTCTTTTTTTAATAAGAAAAATATTTTTAAAATAATTAAAAAAATCTTTGTTTAACGACAATAATTAACTAACTTCGAGCGACTTATGCAAAAAGTCTCAAACAGTAATTTAATTATTAAATTTATGAAAACAAAATTTAAAATTTCTAATGTAATGAAATGGAGTTTCAAAAACATCTGGCTATTCATTTTAGGAATAGTTTTTTTAGTGTCTTGTAGTAATAATAATGATGCCCCAGACCCAATTATTGGAAAATGGGATGACAATATTGTTCTTTCTCAAAAATCCGCCACTTTAAGTTCCAATACGAATTCAGTAACAATAACAACCAAATATAGTGGTTGGTGGTTAGCAGGAATTGGCTTGGATAATAAAGCTATTGATTTAACTGGCATTAATAGACTTTCAGAAAATTTCATTGTAACTACTTCTGATTTTCAAGTAGAAAGAAAGGATGGTAAATCCATTATAATAACAATGAATCCAAATACAACAGGCTCTGAAAGAATTCTATATGTTAGCTTACAAGGTGGTGATTATTTTGATGGAATAAAAGTTGTTCAATCAAAATAAAATAACATTCAAAAAATCAATTTTACTTTCTTTCACTAATTTGAGATCCTTTGAATCTTTTAATCATTACTTAAAATAGAATGTTTCAGATTTTTTAACCTTCATACATAGAAAACCATATACACATTACAAAAGAAGTCCACTCATTTGGACTTTTTTTATGCAATAAATTTATTATATTCGTATCACAATAAATAAATTCCCCTGAAAATGATTACCATAAAAGAAGCCATCACAAAAAAGGAAATGACTGATTTTGTAAAATTCCCTTTCTCTTTATATAAAGATAACAAATATTGGGTTCCGCCAATAATTGCTGATGAATTGGAATCCTTTGACAAAACCAAGAATCCAGTTTTCGAAAATGCGGAAGCCTATTTTTATTTGGCTTATAAAGACAATGAAATTGTGGGAAGAATTTCTGCCATTATTAATTGGGGAGAAGTCAATGACCAGCAAAAGAAAAAGGTGCGTTTTGGATGGTTCGATGTGATTGACGACATTGAAGTGACCAAAGCGTTATTGGAAAAAGCCTATGAATTAGGTCGAAAAAACAATTTGGAACACATAGAAGGACCAATGGGCTTCTCCAATCTGGACAAAGTAGGTGTTCTAACCGAAGGTTTTGACCAAATAGGAACGATGATCACCTGGTACAATCATTCTTATTTCTCAGTTCATTTAGAACAATTGGGTTTTGTCAAAGAAAAAGAATTTATAGAAAGTATATTTCCCTTTTCGAATGTAAAACCAGAATTCTTCTTGAAAGCTCAAGCACTAATCAAAAAGCGATATGAACTAACGAGTTTAAACTTTACCAAAACGAAAGACATTATGCCATTAGTGGATAAGATGTTTGATTTGTTTAATAGTTCTTATGCGAGTTTATCCTCTTTTGTTGCCATTTCTGACATTCAAAAAGAATATTTCAAGAAAAAATACATCAGTTTCATCAATCCGGAATATATCAAATTTGTGATGGACAAGAATAATAATATTGTAGCTTTCAGCATTGTGATGCCTAGTTTTTCTGAAGCATTACAGAAAGCAAAAGGCAAACTATTTCCTTTTGGATTTTATCATCTGCTCAAGGCAAGAAAAGACAGCAAAGACGTTGTTTTTTATTTGATAGGTGTAGCTCCTGAATACCAAAACAAAGGCGTAACGGCTATTATTTTTGATGAATATTATAAAACTTTTTCCGAAAAAGGAATAATAAATTGTATCCGAACTCCGGAACTGGAAGAGAACCATGCCATTCATAATTTATGGAAAAATTTTGATCCAATAATTCATTGCCGAAGAAAAACATTTATAAAAAATTTGTAATTACAGATTCCAGAAATAAAAAAATCCTTTCAATTCTTGGATTTTTCAATTACAATATTCATTAAAGATAACTACTATTTGCGATCTGGGATCTGCCGTCTGTCATCTAATTACTTTTCTCAAGTAGTTGATTCGCTTTATATCCAAAAAGTTCTTGTTTTTTGATTATTTCGGCAACTCCAGACGGTAACATCGATTCCCATCCCGGTTTATTTTCGCTAATCATTTTTAGCACTTCACGAGAGAAAACTTCAAGATTTTCTGGATTGTAGTTGTCAATGTCAACCACTTTTCCGTTGAATTTGAAAAACTTATACAATTCCTTCATTCGAGGATGAACTTTCAAAGTTTCAGAATTCATAATTTCACCATTTTCGTCAATCATTGGATACAGATATACTTTCATATCTCGATAGAATAATTTTCCAAAAGCTTCCAGAATTCCACCACTTAAATGACGATAGTATTTTTCGTCAAAAATGTCAACTAAATTATTTACACCCATTGCTAAGCCCATTCTGGCTTTTGTATATTTTGAAAAATATTCAACAACTTTATAATATTCCTGAAAATTAGAAATCATTACGGTTTGCCCAAGCGAGCAAAGTAATTGTGCTCGATCCATAAAGTCTCTTTCGTCAATTTCACCATCAGAACGTAAGTTTGATAATGTGATTTCAAAAATAACCAAGGTGTTTTCGGCATTAACTTTGTGCTCATCCAGAAACATTTTTAACGATTCCTCATACATATCCATATTTACCTTTGTAACAGGACGAAAACTTCCTCTTAAAGCAAGAATATTTTTTTTATATAATATGGCTGCCGGAAGTATGTTTCTGCCTTCTGGATCAAAAATTACGGCATCAGTCATTCCGTTTTTAACTAATTGCAGACTCATTAGACGATTGTCAACATTGGCAAAACGGGGTCCAGAGAAATTGATCGTGTCTATTTCAAGTTGATCTTTGTCAAGATGATCGTATAAATAGCGCAACAATCGTTTAGGGTCATTGTATTTATAGTAAGCACCATAAATAAGATTTACTCCAAGAACACCAAGTGTTTCTTGTTGCAAACGAACATCTGTTTCCTTAAAACGAATGTGTATTACGATTTCATTATAATCCTCGTCAGGTTCGATTTGATATCTGATACCTACCCATCCATGTCCTTTGAATTGTTTGGCAAAGTCAATGGTAGCAACTGTATTGGCATAAGTAAAAAATATTTTATTGGGATGTGTCTTCCTGCTTAACCGGTTTTCGATTAGACCGGCTTCATGCGAAAGCATTTTTTTGAGACGGCTTTCTGTTACGTAACGCCCATCTTCTTCAACACCATAAATGGCATCACTAAAATCTTTATCATAGGCAGACATTGCTTTTGCAATTGTCCCCGAAGAGCCTCCAGCTCTGAAAAAATGTCTTACGGTTTCTTGTCCAGCACCAATTTCGGCAAAAATTCCATAAATGTTATCGTTCAAATTGATACGAAGTGCTTTGTCTTTTATAGAAGGAATTTGTTCGATGACTTTGTCACCTTTCAATTTAATTTCTGTATCCTTTTTCATTGAAATAGTGCTGATTTGGTGCAAAGTTAGTAAAATAGCTTTCTAATTAAAGAGATTTATTGCTATTTTTGTAAAATAATTAGCAAAAACCGTGCTAGATGAATGTATATTTTTTAGGAACTGGCACATCACAAGGAATTCCTGTAATTGGAAGTGTTCATTCTGTTTGTAAAAGCTCTGATTTTAAAGATAAAAGGCTTCGGGTTTCGGCTTGGATTTCGTGGGAAGACCATTCTTTTGTAATTGATTGTGGCCCTGACTTCAGGCAACAAATGTTAGTTTCAAATTGTCAAAAAGTGGAAGGAATTTTATTTACCCACGAACATTCAGATCATACAGCTGGCTTGGATGATATTCGTCCGTTTAATTTCAAGCAAGGCATCATACCTATTTATGCTCATCAGCGAGTTATTGACAATCTAAAAAAACGATTTGAATATATTTTTGAAACCGAAAATAAATATCCAGGGGCACCTTCGGTAAAAACGATTGAAGTGGTCAATAATCATCCTTTCTCAATTGGAAATAAAATGGCAATTCCCATTAATTTGATGCACGGAAATCTTCAGGTTTTTGGTTACAGAATTGATGATTTTGCCTATTTGACTGATATGAAAACAATAGAAAAAAGTGAAATGGACAAATTGAAAAATCTGAAAGTTTTAGTTGTAAATGCCTTGCGTGAAGAACAACATAATACCCATTTTAGTTTGCAGGAAGCATTAGATTTTATAGCTTTAATTAAACCTGAAAAGGCATATCTAACTCACATTAGTCATATTATGGGTTTCCATGAAGAGGTACAACAAAAACTTCCAAAAAACGTTTATTTGGCTTATGATAACTTGGAAATTACCATTTAAAATTTCTTACAAATGAAAAAATCCTTACTGCTTTATCTTTTTATTCTTGTGCTGCTTTTAAATGTCTTTACCTATATGTATTTCAAAAAGGAGCTGGCTTTTGAACAAAATCAGTTTACAAATAAAGAGAAAAAAATGATGGCTAATTTTAATTCCATCACTAATAAACTGACGGATGCCAATTATTTTTCTTTGGAAAATAATGAAAATGCTCAGAATTATTTCAATCCTGATACAGCCACAAAAACAATTCAAATCGAAAAGCTAATCCCTTTTGTAACCGAAAAATTAATGGATTTGAATGCTAATCCTAAGGGAAATCCTTATGTGGGCCAAGATCAGATTGGAGCCAATAAATTTATCATTAATAAAGTAAGAATACTAAATCATCGTTGGATTATCGCTGATTTTAGCGATGGAGAATATTGGGGTGAAGTCTTAATAAAGTATTTTATAAATGATGATGAAACAGTTTCTTTCGAGACATTTCAATCTTTGTTATACCAAAAATAGTGTCCAGTTTTCAATATTCAGTGTTCAGATTTTTAATAATCAATGAACACTTTTCAATAAAGTTGCGCACTGATGACTGAACTCTTAATACTGCCTACTTCCTTAAAGTAGCCAATTCTTGAAATCATAAAAATTTTGTGGAGAAACTCCGTGTCCAATAGGGTATTCCTTGTAAGTTATAGGTATTCCTAAATTCTCTAATAAAGGTTTTGCTTTTCGTCCCCATTCCACAGGAATTACTTGGTCAACGGTGCCGTGAGAAGCAAATATTTTGAGATTACTAAACGAATTTTTTAAATAATTTTCTTCCAGAATTTCGGTATTGATATAACCGCTCATGGCGACCACTCTTTGCACTTTTTCAGGATGTGAAAGTGCCACAGCATAACTCAAAATTGTGCCTTGGCTAAAGCCAATTAAAGTCACATTAGTGGTATCAATTGGATAATTTACAGTTAATTCGTCTATAAACTGAGCTATTAAATCTCTCGAAATTCTTGCCTGATCATTGTCGGAAAATTTGTTTTGGTCTGCATCAAAGTTGATAGCGTACCAAGCATAACTTCCATATTGTAAATTGTAGGGCGCACGAGCCGAAACAATATAATATTCATCAGTAAGTTCTGCTGCAAACGAGAACAAATCCTCTTCGTTGCTGCCATAACCGTGAAGTAATAGTAAAAGCGGATTTTTGTCAAGTTTTATTTTGGGTTCTCTAACTAGATATTCTAAGGATAATTTCATTTTTCTAAGATATATTTGAAAACCATTTTTGGAAATAATTCCCTAGCAATGGAATTGGTTTTGTTTCTCCATTAATGGCGCTAAAGATTCCATAAGTCCATAAAACAGACAGAAAAACCCACATAGAAATGGAAATCATAGGACTGTCAAAATTGCTGATGATTAGTCCCAAGGATATAAAAGTAATTGATAAACCCAATGCTTGTCGAATGTGAAAAGAAGCAAACGAATTCTTGTTTTCAGAATTCATAGACATAGCGATGAAAACTCCAATAATTAAAATATAGCTTGTAATTGCGGCTGTTTTTCCTTTTTCGATGCTGTTGTTCATAAATTGATTTTTCCTCACTGTTTTTTATAACCTATCAGGTTTATTTTAGTTTAAAATTAGTTTTCCTTGATTATAAACTCCATATACTTTTCCCTTCATTTCTACTCCCAGAAAAGCTGAGTTTTTTGATTTTGACAAGATGTTTTCTTTGGTAAAAATGCTTTTCCCTTCAGGATTGTATAAAGTAATATTGGCTTTTTGACCTTCGTCAATACTTTGTTTTTCAATTCCGAAAGTAGTTTTTCCGACAGTTAATTTCTCGATTACTTTTTCCAAAGGCAATGCGGTTAACAAGGCGCCAAAAGCACTTTCTAAACCAATTGTTCCGTCCTTGGCCAAATCAAATTCCATTTTTTTATGCTCAATGTCAATCGGATTATGGTCAGACGTAATCATATCAATTGTATTGTCGAGAATTCCCGCAATCAATGCTTTTCTGTCGATTTCCGTTCTTAGTGGAGGTAAAATTTTATATCTGGTGTCAAAACCTTCCAATGTTGAATCGGTTAAAACCAAATGATGTACGGCAACACTGCAAGTTACTTTCAGCCCTTTGGATTTGGCTTCCTTGATTAATTGCACCGATTTTGCTGTTGAAATCGTCGGAATGTGCAGTTTTCCACCGGAATATTCGAGAAGAAATAAGTTTCTGGCGATTTGCAATTCTTCGGCAAGATTCGGAATTCCTTTCAAACCTAATCGAGTGGAAGTTATGCCTTCATTGGCAACTCCGTTTCCTTTGATATTTGAATCTTGGGCGAAAGCAATCACTAATCCATCAAAATCCTGTACATATTGCAAGGCTATTTTTAGCAAATTGGCATTATCCAAACTCTTGTTATAATCTCCAAACGCGACTGCACCGGCATTTTTCATATCGAATAATTCGGTCATATCCTTGCCTTCACTTCCTTTGGTCAAAGCGCCAATAGGGAAAAGTTGCGTGACAAAACCATTGGCTTTACTTTTTACAAAATTAATTTGGGATTGGTTGTCGATAATCGGGTAGGAGTTGGGTTGTAAAGCAATTGCTGTGAATCCGCTTTTTGCGGCGACAATCAGGCCGTTTGCAATGGTTTCCCTGTCTTCAAAACCAGGTTCGCCAAGAGAAACGCTGCTGTCAAACCATCCTTGTGAAAGGTGTAAATTATCTAGTTTTATTTCATCAGCATTTTCTGAATTGGGAAGCGATGTGCCTATTTTTTTGATAATACCATCAACAATTAAAATATCTGCAGTCTTATTGTGAAAAGGACTTTCGGAGTCGATAATTTTTGCCTCCCTGATGATTATTTTCATAGTATTTATTTAATTATTTGACTTTCGTTTTACTTTACGAATCGTATAATTGCCATTTCTGTCACCAGCAAAAGCAATGCAAAGATAATAAACCATTTCCAAATTTGATTGTCAGTTCTGTCTGTTTGTAAGGTGTCGAAAACTGTCGAGATGGAATCGATTATTTTATATTCTGAAAGTACATTTTCATTGGCTTGAGCCAAATCACTTTCGGTTCTGTTATAGTTGAAACTGATGTTTTGTAAAAGTTCTTTTTGGTTGTAAATTCCATAATTCCCAGCTTGGTCTGGAAAATCGTTGAAAGTTAATTTTACTTTATCGTTCAAAATTTGTTGAATGGGAATAAATGTCTCGGTCTCGTTTTTGACATCCAAAATAGCGTCTTTTGATAAATTAACATCAACCAAAAATGAATTGTTGTTGCCAATTGTAATTGCATTCACACCAGTGTTTTGATTGTTTAATGCCATCTTGTAAAAGGTAGGCACAATCAACGGTGATTGTTGAAAATTTGAATTCTCCAGATTAATTGGAGCAGCAAAAATATAAACCGAAGAAATAGGGTTGTTGATGGAAGTCAAAAATGAAGTTTGATCTTCATAATACAAAGCTGCCGGATTAGAGCCAACTATTCCAAAGGAACTTTTTGTTTTTGGATACTGAAAATTATCGATCTTATTTTCGAAAACGCCACTAAATAAAGGATGGCTGAAGTTTATTTTAGTGACTAATTTTTCTTTGTTGTCCAAAGATTTGAATTGGATGTTAGCAAAATTTCTAAGAAACATATTCAAATTTCCTATTGAAGCTTTAGCCGATGGGATAAGAACGAGGTTTCCACCTTTTTCAACAAAAGATTTCAAGGTAGTTTGCAAGGCTTGTGGGATTTCATCGACTTCGTTTAGGACGATGGCATCTTGTTTGTCGATGGAATTATAATCTAAAGAACCAATCGCAAAATTATTGAAATTGAATTCGTCATTAGTGTAAATTCTGGATAGAAAGTTTGCTTTTTCAGGTTGGCCAATACTGATTACATTATTTTTTTCGGGTTTTGAAATACTGAAAAACAAAGTATTGTCGTATTCCAATCCGTTGTCAATGATGGAGGCATAGCCGTGAAAATCATTTTTTGGAATGGTGAAAAAGATTGTTTTTTCCTTGGCTTCCAATTTAGTCAAAGTCTTTGCAATAAGTTTGTTTTGGTTGTACAAAGCGACCGGAATCTCCTTATCGTTTTCTCCAAAGGCGGATAATTTTAATCCAATTTCATAAAAATCGTCCAACGTTTGATGAATAAAAACACTGTCAATCGAAACATTGTTTTCACGTTCCGATTTGGGAATAATGAAATAGGTGTTGAAATCTTTGTCGATACTTTTCAATTGCTTTGGTTCCAAACCTACAGCATCAGTAATCACGACAACATCTTTGTTGAAAGCCGATTTTCGAGATTTTATTTTTGCCATCGCACTTTCCAGTTGGAATGGCAAGGCACTGTATTTTAGGTTTTGTAATTCTGTACGAATGGATTTGATATCGGTATTCCAGAACGTTTCGGAATTAGTAATCAGGGAAAAATTTTCGTTTTCAGGCGTGTTTTCGAGTAATTCCTGAACAGCTCTTTTTAGTAATTCTCCTTTTTGACCTTTGGCTTGCATCGAAAAGGAATTGTCCAAAACGATATACATTTCGTTAGAACTGTTTTTGCTGTCTTTAGCTTTAAAAAAAGGTTGGGCAAATGCAATAATAATGCACGTTAACAATAATAATCGCGTTGCTAAAAGCAGCCATTTTTTGATTTTAGAACTCTTTCTGGTCTGAATGGAAAGCTCTTTCAGAAAACGAACATTCGTGAAATATTCCTTTTTGAAACGTCGCAATTGAAACAAATGAACCAGAATTGGGATAACCAATAAGAAAAGAAAATAGAGGATTTCTGGGTTTTTGAATTGCATTCTTTCGTTGGGTTTGTCAAAAATACAAATTTGTAGATAATTGTAAGTTCATATTGTCATATTTTTGTTTATTAATCATTGACTTTAGTAATAAATCCGAAACAAAACACTTATTTTTGTTTTTCAATTCGATACTTAAAAAAATATGAAAAACGTATTATTTCTACTTTCCTTTTTCGCTTTAACTACATTGCAAGCACAAGAAAACAAGTTCAATTTATTAATTGGAACTTATACTAAAAGCTGCGACAGCAAAGGAATTTATGTTTATGAATTTGATTCTCAAACATCAGATTTCACTTTTAAAAACAGCACTGAAAACATCATAAATCCCAGTTATTTGACCGTTTCAAAGGATAATAAATTCGTCTATTCTGTGAGTGAAAATGATAAACAAAGTGCCGTAAGTGCTTTTAAATTTGATTCGAAAGACGGAAAACTAGATTTAATCAATTCAGAGTTATCTAAAGGACAAAATTGTTGTTACATTATTAATGATGATAAAAATGTAATTACGGCCAATTATTCTAGTGGTAGTATTTCGGTTTTTGTTAAAAATAGTGATGGTAGTATTGGAGAAGTTACTCAGGTGGTACAACATTCAGGTAAGGGAATTAATGAAAAGAGGCAGGAAGCACCTCACGCTCATATGGTGTATTTTTCTCCTGATAAAAAATATGTTTTGGCCAATGATTTAGGAACAGATAAGGTTTATGTGTATCAATACAATCCAAATGGAGGTAATGAGGTTTTAAAATTAAAAAGTAGTGTTTCTGTTAATCCAGGTGGTGGACCTAGACATTTAATCTTTAGTAATGACGGAAAATTTGTTTATGTTTTACAAGAATTAAATGGAACGATATCTTCATTTAGTTATGCAAAAGGTATATTAGCCAAAGTAAGCGAAACGACTGTTGTTGCCTCAGATTTTAAAGGAGATATTGGAGCTGCTGATATTCACATTTCGCCTGACGGGAAATTTCTGTATGCAACCAATAGAGGAACGGCTAATGATATTTCAGTATTTAAGATATTGAAAAACGGAAAATTGGAATTCGTGCAAAGAACAAGTACTTTGGGAAAAGGACCTCGAAACTTTGCCATTGATCCAACTGGAAATTTCCTTTTGGTTGGCCATCAATATACAAATGAAATTGTGATTTTTAAAAGAGATAAAACAACTGGAAATCTTACAGATACTGGGAAAAGAATTACCTTGTGTTCTCCGGTTTGTTTAGTTTTTACGAAGATTTAATTTTTGTAATAAATTGCAGTTTTCAGTCTCAGTGAGTACTGAAAACTGCAACTTAACACTATTTCTTATCTTTTCGTTTCTTGGCTTGGTTTTTAAGCATATTTCTATTGACAGAACCGTGCGTTTTTTTCTTGGTTACGCCAGGACCACCCAAATTGACTTTTTTATTCTTTTTAGTTTTCTCGTGAAAAGCCCCATCACCATCTAATTTTTGTTTTTTCATTAAAAACTTAATCGGTTGTCGGTCTTTTTCGGGTTCGATTAGTTTGGATGAAATTTCGACTTCTGTAGGGAAATCTTGGATTTCTAATTCCATATTCATTAATAATTCCACTGCAATTTTGAATTCTTCTTCACGTGGAGTGATAAAACTGATAGCTGTTCCTGTGGCATCGGCACGACCGGTTCGGCCAATACGGTGCATATATAATTCAGGTAATTCAGGAACTTCAAAGTTGATTACGTGCGTTATATTGGATATATCCAAACCTCTCGCCATAATATCAGTGGTGATTAATCCACGAAGATTACCTTCCTGAAAAGAAGCCATGGTGCTCAAACGATAATTTTGTGATTTATTCGAGTGGATTACGCCAAATTGCCCATCAAAATCCTCTTCAATTCGTTCATGAAGCATATCCGAAATCTTCTTGTTGTTCACAAAAACTAAAACACGGCTCATACTTTCTTCTGATTGTAACAAGTATTTCAATAGATTGACTTTCGTGTTGAAATTGGCAACATTATAAGTGATTTGTGTAATATTTTCTAATGGAGTTCCCGAAGCGGAAAGCGTAACTTCTTCTGGATAATCGAAAAAGTCATTCAGAACAGCATCGACTTCGTCTGTCATTGTTGCTGAAAAAAGGATGTTTTGACGTTTGGTTTTCATCATCGCTAACAAGGCAGTCAATTGGGTACGAAATCCTAAATTCAGCATTTCGTCGAATTCGTCAATGACTAATTTTTGGGTTTCATCAAAACGAACGACGTTGTCAAGTGCCAAATCCATAGTTCTTCCTGGTGTTCCTACTAAAATATCGGTTCCTTGATAAACAGCTGTTTTTTGGGTATTGATGTTTACACCACCAAAAATTCCAATAGTTCTCACCGACATATATTTAGTCAATTTCTCTACTTCTTCTACCACTTGAACGACTAATTCTCGAGTAGGTACAAGAATGACAATTTTTGGAGTATGAGTAGGCGTGAACTTATATAATTTCAACAATGGCAAAAGATAAGCGAATGTTTTACCCGTTCCGGTTTGTGCAATTCCCATCATATCGCGACCAGACATAATCACGGAAAAAGTTTTTTCCTGAATGGGAGTTGGTGTGACAAATCCTAAATCGTCGATTGCTTTTTGTACAGATTTTGGAAGATTGAATTGTTCGAAAGTGGTCATAAAACGTAATTTTTGTGCAAAGGTACGTTTTTTATAAGGATGTAAGCTTTTCTTGTTTTTTTGATATTTTATTTGAATTTTAATT
>NZ_JAYWCK010000120.1:0-5790 GCF_043780635.1 Flavobacterium sp. | reverse complement strand
AATATTTCGGCGGTTATCAACGAAAGAGACGTGAAAAAAGCATTAAATACACTACACGAAAACTTTTTTGAGGAAAACACAAAACAGCTGAATCTGTTTGTGATGGGCGTTGGAAATGTAGGCGAAAAATTTATCTCACAAATCAACCAACAAAAGAAATTCCTCAAAGAAAATCTAAAAATAAACCTGAGAGTGGTGGCGGTGTCTAATTCCAGAAAAATGCTTTTTGACGAAGAGGGAATTGATTTAAAAAATTGGAAAGCCCTATTGGAAAATGGAGAAACAGCCAGCAAAGAAGCCTTTATATCAAAGGTAAAGGAACTCAATTTACGCAACAGTATTTTTGTGGATATTACCGCAAATCAAGCGGTTTCCGAGACTTATGAACAGTATTTAAGACAAAATATTGCCGTGGTTACCTGCAATAAAATTGCCTGTTCCTCAGCGTATGACAATTACAAAAAACTGAAAAATTTATCCAGAAAATACAATGCACCATTCTTGTTTGAAACCAATGTGGGTGCTGGTTTACCAATAATTGATACTTTGAAACATTTAATCGCTTCAGGCGATAAAGTCAACAAAATTCAGGCGGTTTTGTCCGGAAGTCTGAACTTTATTTTTAACAATTTCGACGAAAATAATTCGTTCCACGATGTCGTAAAAGAAGCCGGAGTACAAGGATTTACTGAACCTGATCCAAAAATTGATTTGAGCGGTGTGGATGTAGCCAGAAAAATATTAATCCTGATAAGAGAAAGCGGTTACCAAATGGAAATCGAGGATATTCAAAACAATTCTTTCCTTCCAAAGGAATGCATGAGTACAACAAACAATGATGATTTTTTCAAGTCTTTAATTGCAAATGCGGCTCATTTTGAAAACCTTTTGGCTGAAGCTAAAGCTAAAGACAGCCGATTAAAATTTGTTGCTACTTTCGAAAATGGAAAAGCAGGCGTAGGTTTGGAATTCATTCCGAAAGAAAGTCCTTTCTATAATTTGGAAGGAAAAGACAATATAGTTCAATTTTACACTGACCGTTATATCGACCAACCTTTATTGATAAAAGGAGCAGGTGCAGGTGCCGCTGTGACCGCTTCGGGAATTTTTGCCGATGTGATTCGAGTTGGAAACATATAAAAGAGTGTTCAGTATTCAGTCGCAGTGTTCAGTATCGAACTGATAAAAAAACTTTGTGCCTTTGTGCCTTCGTGGCAAAAAACAATAAATTATGAATGAAATAAAAATATTTTGCCCCGCAACAATCGCCAATCTTTCCTGTGGATTTGATGTCATGGGACTATGTTTGACTACTGCGGGTGACGAAATGATTATTCGAAAATCAGATATAAAAGGGATTCGCATCACTAAAATCGTGGGAGCGGATTTGCCATTGGAAACCGAAAATAATGTGGCTGGCGTGGCGGCTTTGGCACTATTGGAAGAAGTGGAAACCGAATTTGGTTTTGAGATTGAAATTTACAAACATATCAAAGCCGGAAGCGGAATCGGAAGCAGCGCTGCCAGTTCTGCCGGAGCTGTATTTGGAATTAATGAATTATTGGGAAGACCTTTTACCCGAAAAGAATTGGTAAAATTTGCAATGCAAGGCGAAAAATTAGCAAGTGGAAATGCCCACGCTGATAATGTGGCTCCTTGCCTGTTGGGTGGTTTTACTTTGGTACGATGCTCTGATCCTTTGGACATTGTCAAAATTGACAGCCCTTCAGAATTATATGCTACCGTGGTTCATCCTCAAATTGAGTTGAAAACTTCGGATGCACGTTCGGTATTGAAACAAACCGTTTCCCTGAAAAGCGCCATCACCCAATGGGGAAATGTGGGCGGTTTAGTCGCCGGATTGTACACGAATGATTACGAATTGATTGGTCGTTCCCTGCACGACGAAATCATCGAACCGGTTCGTAGCATGCTGATTCCCGGTTTCGATTTGATCAAAAAAGCCGCCTACGAAAACGGGGCTTTGGGCTCCGGGATTTCAGGTTCTGGACCTTCCATTTTTGCGTTGAGCAAAGGAAAGGAAACTGCTGATAAAATTGCAAAAGCAATGAGCGCCGTTTATGACGAAATAAATTTGCCTTATGAAATTCACGTTTCAAAAGTGAATGATAAAGGAATAAGTATAATATAGAATGAAAATTAACCCGTTGGGTGCAATTAATAAAATACTCAATTATTAACGAAATGTAAAAATTTCAACACATAGAAACATAGTAAAAAGAGTTTGATAGACCAATTCTTGGTTCCACAAAGCTATGATTCACTATCAAAAAGTGAAACGTCTTACAAAAAAAATAAAAAACTATGTTTCTATGCGTTTAAAAAAATATAAATTGAATTACACCAAACGGGTATGAAAATTACTAAAATTTTGACAATAACAGTTCTGTTAATACTTCTAACAATATTTTTTGCTGGAGGGGGACACGGAACTTATTTACCTGCAAAATTGATTTATCCGTTTACAATGTTACTAGCAAAAACAGAAATTGGAACCGTAGGACTTATTTTAGCAATTCTGCAAATTCCCATTTATGCTCTCATTATAGAAAAAAAACCAAAATGGAAATATTATCTTATTGGAATTCATCTATTGGCATTTATATTTTGTTTAAGTATTAAAAATAGCTCCTTTTAATTATAATATATTTTATACGAATAAGTAAATCGTAAATAGAACAATGAAATACTACAGTTTAAACCATAATGCCCCAAAGGTTTCTTTCCAAGAAGCCGTAATACAAGGATTAGCAACCGACAAAGGATTGTATTTTCCGGAATCCATCACTCCATTAAATGCTGAATTTTTCGAAAATATCGAAAAGTTGAGCAACGAAGAAATTGCTTTCGAAGCCATCCAACAATTTGTGGGCGACGAAATTCCAGCCGAAATCTTAAAACAAATCATCGCCGAAACTTTGTGTTTCGATTTCCCGACAGTGAAAGTTAAAAACGACATTTACGCATTGGAATTATATCACGGGCCAACAATGGCGTTCAAGGACGTCGGCGCCCGATTTATGTCCCGTTGTTTGGCCTTCTTTAACAAAGACAAAAAAGACAGCAAAAACACCGTTCTCGTGGCTACTTCCGGCGATACCGGAGGTGCTGTTGCCAGCGGTTTTCTAGGCGTAAAAGGCGTGGAAGTTATTATTTTATACCCTTCGGGGAAAGTGAGCGACATTCAGGAAAGACAATTGACGACTTTGGGACAAAACATCAAGGCATTGGAAGTGGACGGTGTTTTTGACGATTGCCAGGACATGGTCAAAAAAGCGTTTTTGGACGAAAGTTTGGCGCACCACAATTTGACTTCAGCCAACTCGATTAATATTGCCCGTTGGTTACCGCAAATGTTTTACTTTTTCTTTGCCTACAAGCAACTGAAATCACAAAACAGGCCTTTGGTATTTTCTTGTCCAAGCGGAAATTTCGGGAATATTTGCGCCGGAATCATGGCGAAAAAATTGGGCTTGCCAATTGAACATTTCGTGGCTTCGACCAACGTGAATGATACCGTTCCAAGATTCTTGGAAAAAGGAAATTACGATCCGAAACCTTCCAAAGCGACTATTTCAAATGCAATGGACGTTGGAAATCCAAGTAATTTCATTAGAATCCAGGAAATGTACAACAACGATTTGGAACAATTCAAAAAAGATTTCTCTTCGTTTTCGTATACCGATGCCGAAACTTTGGAAGCGATGAAATCCATCTACAAAACCGATGGGTATATCGCGGAACCTCACGGAGCCGTGGGTTACTTGGGATTGAAAAAGGAACTGCAAAACCACCCAAACGCGATTGGAATTTTCTTGGAAACTGCCCATCCCATCAAATTTTTGGATGTCGTGGAACCTGCATTGGACGTAAAACTTCCTATCCCAACACAAATAGAAAGTGTCTTGAACAAAGAAAAGGTAAGCGTAAAAATCAAGACTTACGAGGAATTGAAAGCTTTTTTGGGGTAGAAACTGGAATAATTTATAAAAATTTAAAATGGCTAAAATTAAACTTTAGCCATTTTTTTATATGAGAAATAAAATATTTTATTTTTTGGAATCGAACATAAATCCTTACAAATTAGTATATTTGATAAAAAAAATCCTATGAAAAGATATAGTTTTCTATTATTAATTGTGATACTTTCTTCTTTCACAAGTCCAAAAGCAACAATCACTCTTTCGGGTAAAATTACAAATAACGAAGTTGGAAAAATCTGGATCAAAGGAGAATCATTTGAAAAAGAAATCAACTTAAAACCCGATGGCACATTTACTGAAAAGTTGCCTCTTGAATATGAGGGGATTTATGCTATTGAAACTTCTAAAAATAGAATGCCCATCTATTTTTCTAAAGATTCTAAAATTAACTTAACTGCTGATGATTCCAACTTTAGCAAGACTATAAAATACACAGGTAAAGGAAGTGTTGAAAATCAATATATTGCTAAGAAAACAATTATTACTTCAGAAATATCAGACGCAGAATTGTATAAATTAAATGAAGTGGAATTTTTAAAAAAAGTCAAGGAAATAAAAGGCTCTATTGAACTTCTATATCAAAAAACTAAATTTTCAGATGCCGTTTTTAAACAAAAAGAATCTTTAAATTTTCATTTTTTAGAACATAAACACTTTTTGTTTTATATGAAACTTCACAACTATTACGCTCATACATACGATTTTATATTTTCTGAAAAATTTCCAAAATTTGACGAAAAAATTGATTTGGATAACGAATCTGATTTCTTGTTTTCAATAGAATATCAGGATATTGTAATGACAAAGTTCTATGATAATATTAAAGGTGATGAAGGAAGTTTTTTTGTTTCAGCAAAGAATGCAATTCCTGAAATAAAAGCTCTTAAAAGTCAAAGTATAAAAAATAGATTAATTCAAAATGGAGTGAATGACATTAATATTGAAAATGCAAATTACAAAAACACATACAACGAGTTCATTTCTATTACAAATGATCCAAAAATTAAGGAAAGCCTAACTGCTAATTACAATAATACTATAGCAGTCGAACCAGGCGAGCCGTCTCCGACTTTTAATTATGAAAATCAAAAAGGTGGAAAAACATCCTTAGAAAGTCTGAAAGGAAAATACGTTTATATTGATGTTTGGGCAACTTGGTGTGGACCTTGCCGTCAGGAAATACCATCACTCGAAAAAGTTGAAGAACAATTTCAAGGTAGAAATATTGTTTTTGTAAGCATTTCTGTTGACAATAGTAAAGACCGAGAAAAATGGAGCAACCTTGTAACCGAGAAAAAAATGAGTGGGATTCAGTTATTGGCTGATAAAGAATTGAATTCAAAATTCATAAGAGAATACAATATTCTAGGGATTCCGAGATTTATCCTGATTGATACGAATGGCAATGTTGTAAATGCACAAGCACCAAGACCATCAGACTCAAAACTGATTGAATTATTAAACAGTTTCAAGTTATAACTCCCTACATTAAATATCCAACTTCCAATTCCAACACAAATTGAAAGGGTGTTGAGGAAGGAAAAAGTGAGCTTAAAAAGCAAGACTTACGGGGAATTGAAAACGTTTTTGGGGTAAAATTCCAAAATTTATTATAAAAAAATACCGCAGATTCGCAGATTTTAAAAGTTCTTAAATCTGCGAATCTGCGGTATTTTTATGCCTGTACATTGCTGGCATTGCAACATCCAAAAGCGTGTTACAATTTACTAAACTTAAACTTCTGTCCGCCAATAGATGCTTCGTACATGAGTCCCCCTTTTTGCAT
>NZ_JAYWCK010000119.1:0-3172 GCF_043780635.1 Flavobacterium sp. | reverse complement strand
CAATACCTGTATTAAGTGTGCGAAATGAACCACTTCAAAATATTGGTAACAGAATAGTGAAAAGAGCTTTTGATATAATGTTTTCGTTTATGGTAATTATCCTCGTATTCCCATTCGTATTTTTAATAGTTGCACCATTGATTAAGCTGAGTTCTAAAGGACCAGTTTTTTTTAAGCAGCTAAGGTCAGGGAGAGATAATATTACCTTTTATTGTTGGAAGCTAAGAACGATGAAAGTGAATGAAAATGCGGATGTTGAACAAGCCAGAGAAGGTGATGTTAGAATAACCGCCATTGGACGATTTTTACGGAAAACGAGTCTTGATGAATTACCTCAGTTTTATAATACCTTAATTGGGAATATGTCGGTAGTAGGGCCACGTCCACACATGCTGAAACATACCGAAGAATATTCGGAAATCATCGATAAGTTTATGGTGCGTCATTTTGTGAAACCTGGCATTACAGGATGGGCGCAAGTTCATGGTTTAAGAGGAGAAACAAGGAATAATTCATTAATGGAAAAGCGAGTGAAATATGATGTTTGGTATTTAGAAAATTGGTCGCTTTTATTGGATATGAAAATTGTTGTTTTAACATTTACACAAATCCTTTTTGGAAAGCATAACGGAAAGTAACGTTTTCGGGCTTGGCGAAAGTGGCGATTTCACCACAATTGCTGTTGCGGAGAACCAATGTTTGATTAACCACAAATGTGTCTGCGGAGAACTGAACCAAAACTTTTGCTAAACCCGTGTTACTTGCCATATTTTTATTTTTGTCGATATATTTGCATATATGATAATTATTGTCGAATATTGCAAATAAATTAAAATTGTTGCCATGACAAACTGGAATGATAAGTCTAAAAGATTATTAAAGTCGGAGCTAATCAAACGAGGTGTATCGAACACTGATTTAGCTTTAATGCTCAATGAAATTGGTGTCGAAGAAACAAAAGCAAGCATTGATAGTAAAATCAGTCGTGGAAGTTTTAGCACTTGTTTTCTTTTGCAATGCCTAACAGTTATAGGTTGTCATAAAATTGAAATTGAGGAATATGAAAGTCCATTTTTGATGGCCGCTGAACCAAATGAACCTTATAAAACTACACGCAATGATAAATAATACTGTAAAATTTATTGATTTGTTTGCGGGTCTTGGTGGGATTCGCTTAGGATTTGAAAAGGCGTTTAAAGATGCTGGAATCGAAACGGAATGTGTCATGACTTCTGAAATAAAACCATATGCAGTAAAAACATTGAAGCACAATTTTAAAAATGATTTTTTGGCTGGCGATATTTTTGAAATACGCAATGAGTTTATTCCTGATTTTGATTTTTTATTGGGCGGTTTTCCATGTCAACCTTTTAGCGCAGGAGGAAAACGGCAAGGTTTTTTAGATACAAGGGGCACATTGTTTTTTGAAATAGAGCGGATTCTAAGAGACAAAAAGCCTAGCGGTTTTATTTTAGAAAATGTTGAAGGACTGGTAAAACATGATTTAGAAAATAAAAATGACGAAATTGGAAGGACCTTAAAAACGATTTTACATACACTTGAAGTTGATTTAGATTATAAAGTAAGTTGGAAAGTCTTTGACAGTTTGGAATTTGGATTGCCACAATCTCGTAAACGAATTTTTATAGTTGGTACTAAGAAGAAAAAAATTGACTTGAATGGAGCCGAACCTGTTTTTAATCCTTTAGAAAGTGTTTTAGAAAGCGGATTACCAATACTTAAATCTAATTTTATTGATAAACTTCTAGTTCATTTCCAGCTTGAGGATTTATACGGAAAATCAATAAAGGATAAGCGTGGAGGAGTTAACAATATTCATAGTTGGGATATAGATTTAAAAGGAAGTGTCTCAAAAAAACAGGCTAATATTTTGAATCAATTATTCAAACAAAGACGGAAAAAGCAATGGGCAGAAGAAATTGGTATTGATTGGATGGACGGAATGACGTTGACTTTAGAACAAATTAATACATTCATTGATTTACCAAAAAAAGAATTAAAAACGCTCCTTGAAGACCTGACTAAAAAAGGGTATTTGAAATTCGAGCATCCTAAAAAATTGGTCAAAATACAAAATGTAAATGGAATTAGTTCTTCACGGGAATATGACGAAACTAAACCTAAAGGATACAATATTGTAACTGGAAAATTAAGTTTTGAAATCAATAAGATTCTTGACCCTAAAGACATTGCTCCAACTTTAGTTGCAACTGATGTTTCCCGATTGGCAGTGCCTGATGGAAAAGGATTAAGAAGATTGACTATTCGTGAAGGATTGCGATTATTTGGGTATCCCGAATGGTACGAAATCCCAACTAAAGAATATGATGCTTTTGATTTGCTAGGTAATACTGTTGCTGTACCTGTTGTAGAATTCGTTGCTTCTAAAATTGCTGCAACATTTACAAGAGAAGTTAAGTGCTTGGATAGTACTCATTCAAAACTTCATCAAGTACATTAAGAGTTCTTTGGTTAAACACAAAATCACTAGCCTCGTAAATTCGGTGTAAATCATTTTGCCTTCCTACCCACCCAAAACCATCGCAATAATTGAGCATAATTATTCTATTTGCTCTGTGATTTGCATTGTGTCTCATTAATGTACTAAAAAATTCAACGAGTTGATCAGCCCTTTTTGATTGGCCACTTCCTGTTGTTATATTATATGAAGACTCAATTAATATAATTGGGGCATTGACACTTGGTATTAAAAAATCAATGTTTTTATTTAGTAAAGGGAATTCTTTCTGAATTTCATATTGCAATGTTCTATTTATATTGGCTTTGTAGTTTTCTAGTCTTGTTTGAATTATTCTTTCTACATGCGATCCTACTTCGTTAGAATACTTTCCTTGGATTTCATTATCGTTTAATATCCTTTCAACATATTTGTGGTTTCTCAAATCAGAAATAAATTCAGGTCTCTCAATTTGAAATTACGCATATAATAAAGAGGAATTTCTACGCCTAATCGTGAATTTCTTCCACCAATGAAAAATTCAATAAGTAATTCTCTAAAAGTGTTATCATTTTGCAATGTTTTGCTAATTCTTTTATAGGTATATACGTTTAGGTCGCATAAGTGCTTTTGAGAGTAATTAAATTGATTTGAAATTTTATTGATAATTATACAATGTCGATAAGGTCAGAA
>NZ_JAYWCK010000118.1:0-21774 GCF_043780635.1 Flavobacterium sp. | reverse complement strand
GAACAAGTAGAACCGCTAATTTTTGGATGAAAAGGAGGAACCACAAAACGGAAAATATAATTCCCGAGAATACTCAACTAGTTCAAAAACCAGTTCATTTTTTGGTATTCTTTACACTTTAAATTATGTTTTCTCAATTTAATTGTGTACTTTTATACTTCACAAGTTAATGGAAGTCCAAACGATAAAAAAGGGGGTAAATTCGGTTACCCAATTTTAAATTTAATTGTATAATACTAAAGAATAGCGCATTACGAGGAAAGTTCTAATCCCTCATCGCCCACAAAAACTTCATTAGAGATAATGGAGTTTTTTTTATTTTTATACTTTATGGAATTTATAGTTTATATACTTTTTAGCGAAACTAAAAATCGGTTTTATATTAATTTTACTTCTAATGTAGAAGAAAGGGTTTTACGGCATAATCAAAAAAGCAAAGGTTATACAGGAAGTGTAAATGATTGGAAAGTTGTTTATAAAGAAATTTACGAAACAAAAGCACAGGCACAACATAGAGAATTGAAAATTAAATCTTGGAAAAGCAGAATTAAAATTCAGGAGTTGATTTCTAAAATAGATTAGCTTAGTTGGTTCAGAGCATTCCGATTTTTATCGGAAGTGGTCGGGGGTTCGAACCTCCCGATTGCATCGGGACAAGCTATCATCGCCCACAAAAAACTTCATTAGGGATAATGGAGTTTTTTTTATTTCTTATACTGAGAAGAAAGTAATTAATTTTTTACTTTCTTTCTTATTTCCGTCATCCAAATTTTGTATCCTTTTTTATTCATATGCAAACTATCTTCAATAAATAACGATGGATTTGGTTTCGAATGTTCAAGCATTTGGTTCCAAATACTAATAAAATAAGTATGCTTTTGTTTTTTACAAAAATCGGCAATACGATAATTGGCATCCAACATTCTTTTTCTCATCTCCCATCTTAAAGGACAAGGTTTTAATGAAATATAATAGATATCTATTGTGGGGAATTTTTCTCTAATATGTTTATAAAGCAACCTAAATCTTTCCAAAACAATTTTTCCCGTCACGGCATCTGATGAAGCAATATCATTTTCACCACAGTAAATAACGATTCTTTCGGGATTGTATTTATCAATAACATCCTTACGATACCGAATTACATCAGGCAAAGTTGATCCACCAAAAGCACGATTAAGCGGCGCATATTCAGGTAAATCATGCTCCAATGTTTTCCACTTTGTAAAAGAAGAACTTCCTATAAAAAGTGTTTTATAATGAGTTGGCATTGCAATACTATCCTGCTTTTTGAAGGCTTGAATGTCATCCCAAAAAGGAGGGTTTTGCGCAAAGACGTTTCCAATAAAAAACAACATTTGCAAGTAAATAATTGCTTTAAAAAATTTTAAATTAGAATTCATTTAGTTTGTTTTAAAACATCAAATCTTCGATTATTTTGCTGGTTTATATTTTTCGTAAAAATCTTTTAATACAAAAAAAGCTTTCTTTTTAATACCATCATTTGAAATTAATCCTTTTCTGTTGTATCCGTCCTGAATACCGGGAAGTAATCTTCGTGGTGAACGAAAATCAACCAAAATCCAAGGACTCAAACCAGAAATATTCGGTATTTTTTCAATCATTTTCAAGTTTTGAATGTATAAATATTCTTGAAATTCTTCTGTCCAACGTTCGTTTATTTCTCCGTGTAAACCCTGTTTGGCATCTCCTCCAAATTCTGAAACCACAACCGGCTTATTGTATTTTGATGTCCATTTAATCTTTTCGGCATCTTCCAAATTTCCTCCATACCAACCCAAGTATTCGTTGAAAGCAACAATATCAAGCTTTTCGGCAATGGCGTCGTCAACATAACTATTCAACTTTTCGCTTTTGGTCAGCAATGCGGCGCTTATCAATCGGGTGTTGTCCAAAGTTCTTGCTTTCGCATTCAAATTATTAATAAAAGCATTCCGTGCATCCGAAATCGGTGTTTCATTTGCCATAGACCAAATAATCGTGGAGCACCTATTTTTGTCACGACTTATCATTTCTACCAATTGATTTTCTGCATTTTTATAAGTTTCTGGATTGGTAAAATCAACCGTCCAATACACCGGAATTTCCTCCCAAACCATCAAGCCGATTTTATCAGCCAATCGCACCATATTTTCGTTATGAGGATAATGAGCCAATCGAACATAATTGCAACCCAATTCTTTCGCCCAAGTTAATAATCGAATTGCATCGGCTTCTGAGTTAGCTCGTCCACCTATAGCGTTTTCTTCGTGAATGGAAATGCCGCGCAGAAAAATAGGTTTGCCGTTCAAAATGATTTTGGAGTTTTGAGTTTCTATGGTTCTAAAACCAATATTGTCTTTGATAATTTGGGTGTTATATTCCACAAAAACATTGTATAATTTTGGCTTTTCTGGTGACCAATATTGAATTTTTTTATTGGTAATTTCGAAATTTATTTTTCCATCAGTATCAATTTTTCCTTTGTAATTAATTTTAAGTTCCGGGATTTTGATGATTACAAATTCAGTGCTTTCATCGAAGCTATTGATTTTTACAAAGCCGGAAATCGTATTTTTTTCTCCTTTTTTGAGTTGGATGGTGTAATCCTGAATGAATGATTTTGGTTCTTCGATCAACAAAACATCGCGTGTGATTCCGCCATAATTAAACCAATCGGTGTTCAATGTTGGCACTGCTTCCTTGCGACGAACATTATCTACTTTAACCACCAAAAAATTATCTTTTGATTTGATAATCGAGGAAACATCAAAATTAAATGGAGTGAAACCACCTTCGTGAATACCAAGTTTTTTTCCGTTGAGATATACCTCAGCTTTATAATTAGCAGCTCCAAAATAAACGAAAAGACGTTTGTTATCTTTCACATCATAATCAAAAGATTTCTTGAACCAGACCGTTCCTTCATAATAAAAAAGATTCTCTTTTTGCGAATTCCAATCGCCAGGAATGGTCATTGTGGGCGATTTATCAAAATCGTATTCTACCAATTCTTGTTTGTTTTTTGCGTGGTAATTGCTGTAATAAGCGGCATTTTGAACACCTTTTTGTTGGTCATAGACATCACGATGAAAACTGTAATAACCGGTCTCGTATGAATCTACGATATAATTCCATTCTCCGTTTAAGGAAGTTGTAGTTCGATTTGGAACATTGGTAATTAGTTCTTGGGAAAAAACAAAAAGAGGAAAAAGGAATAAAATATAGAGGAAAATTTTAGACATTTTTTAGATATTTAAAAAAGTATTATTAGTAATTGAATCTTTCGTCTATTAAATAAATAGAGCAAATTTAATCCTCTGTAAAAATACCATTTAAATCTTTTCTATTTCTTAAAAATTTTCATATTTTGGATGCCATACATATCTTCCACTCTTAAAATATAGAGTAATTAATTTATTTCTTTACCAAAGTTTTAGTCTTTTTGAATTCCAAAAAATTTAAATTAAAATTGCCTTTTTCAAAATGGACTTTAATTTTATTTGTTCCTTTTTTTAAAGTCACATTTTTTAAAGTTATCGTTTTCCAAGTATTTGTACCTCCTGAAGATGGAAGCGTTATGGTTTGGGATATTCTACCCGATTCACCTTCCAAATAAAGTTTTCCTCCTGAAACTTGACTTGAATACCGAATATCAACATCGAAAACTTTTTTAGCACTCAATTCAAAAGTGTATTGTAACCATTCAGTGTCATCAATAAAACACACATTGAACCCGTTAGTGATTTTATCATTACACTTTTCAATATCGACACCGTCGTTTCGCATCGAGCCGCCTTTGTTCCAAGGTGTAAATTGCGTTCCATTATAATTCACCACGTCTTTATCAAAATAGGCAAATTTATTTTGTCCTAAATCATATTCCGTTGCAAAGACTTTTCCTGGCAAGGAATGTGTTTTATACACTTTAGTGTCGGTGGTTTTATATTGGCGGAACATCGCATCAATAACATCATGTTTTATGGTTACATTCTCCAATTTGTAATTTTCGGCAATTTGCGTTAAAGTTGATTTTGCAAAAGCAACCGAAGGTTTTTCCCCTCCTTTTCCCCAATACTGAAGCAAATACTCGTATTCAGGTGTTATTGAAACTGAAGTGACGCCGGCGATGTTGTCAATTTTTTTCATCGGCCAAAAAGTCCAACCAATATTATTGGATTCCGCTAAAGAAACTACTTCTTTGAACCAAACATTAGAATTTTCCCCTGTTTCTCCCAACCAAATGGGAACGTTGTATTTTGTTCTATAATCTAAAAATTTTTGAATAGATTCTACATTATTTGGATTCCAATATTTATGAAAACTCAATGCCATATTATCATCCCAAAGCGGAAAAATTCCATTGTAATTATTTCCCCAACAATTGCCTTCGATAATGACTAAATGATTCGTATCGACTTCTCTAATGGCTTTTGTAATTCTAATTTCTAGATTTCTTAAAGGAATGTTCAAGGTTTCGTCAC
Source organism: Flavobacterium sp. (assembly GCF_043780635.1). GTDB lineage: Bacteria > Bacteroidota > Bacteroidia > Flavobacteriales > Flavobacteriaceae > Flavobacterium. The sequence goes on along the minus strand of NZ_JAYWCK010000118.1, from coordinate 17,290 downwards.
AACCATTGACATTCTTTCCGTCGAAGTTCCAATTGGGTTCATTGATGATGTCATAACCTCCTATCCACGGGCTGTCTTTATATCGAGATGCCAACTTTTTCCATAAAGCCACTGTCTTATTCTGATTGGCTTCACTTTCCCAAAGTGATGGTTTTGAAGTGTCGTAATCTGAGATATTGGCGTCGTGACCTTGACCTCCTGGAGCTGCGTGTAAATCTAAAATTAGATATATTTTATTGGCAGCACACCAATTCAGTAAATCATCCGTCATTTTGAAACCTTCTTCTAGCCAGGTATTTTCGCCCAAAATGGTTTCTTGTTCAATTGGTAAAGTGTAGAGATTATAATGCATTGGCAACCGAATGGAATTGAATCCCCAAGTGGCAAGCAAATCTATATCTTTTTTGGTAATTCCGTTTAATTTATAGGTTTTGTAGAAGTTTTTCGTATTTTCTTCTCCAATTAAATCAGTGATTTTTTGCTTGATAATATGCTGCGGACCGGCAATATTTCCAGTTTTAAGCATATAGCCTTCCTGAATCATCCAGCCTCCTACACCTAATCCTCTTAGCACAACATTTTTTCCGTTTCCATCTTCAATATTTTGCCCATTTCTATGCAAATAGCCTTGTCCGAAAGTTGAAAATGTAAGTAAAACAAAAACCAATAAGAGATAATTTTTCATAAAAATATTTAACTATTAATATACTAGCGTTTGAATAGCATGAGGCAAAATCGAAACTTCGGTCACCGATGTTCCCACACATAAATTATATGTAACTTTTTTGCCGCTTTGATTCATTACAATGGTAACCACTTTCCCATCTTGGTTCATAAAAGAGGTAGTTATTAAAGTACTACGACTGGAAACACTACTTACTCTTTTGGCATTTTTGCCAATAAATTTTGAAAAATGTCCAATGAAATAGTACGAAGGTGTGTAAATTAATTCACCCGTTTTTGTGTCACCGTGAATGGGTGCAAAACAAAAATTTCCAACGTGATTTGGTCCTCCGTTTTCATCTAAAAGGATGTTCCAATCTGTCCAGGCAACAGTTCCATTATTGAAATCGTTAATCATTGATTCTCCGTAGCGTTGACCGTTTTTCCAAAGTTGATATTTTTCCGCATTAAAGCTTTCTACACAACCTTCAGTAAAAAGTAAGTTTTTGTTAGGATACATTTCGTTAACTTTACCCACATTTTCAAACATTTGCTTCCCACCGCTCCAGCTTTCGTACCAATGAAATCCAATTCCCCAAACATATTTACTAGCTTCGGGATCGTCAAGAATTGTGCTTGCTCTCTGAGTTAATAAATCTCTGTTATGATCCCAAACGGAAATTTTTTTGTCGCCAAGTCCTGCTTTATTTAATGTTGGTCCCAGATAATTTTTCAAAAAATCACGTTCCTCTTCGGCTGTGTAAATACACGATTCCCATTTTTGAGTTGCCATTGGCTCGTTTTGAATGGTTAATCCCCAAACTGGAATTCCTTCTTTTTGGTATGCATTTATAAATTTTACATAATAATTTGCCCAAGGCTGATAATATTCAGGTAATAATTTTCCGCCTTTTAGCATATTTTTACTGTCTTTCATAAAGGCTGGCGGACTCCAAGGGCTGACAAATAATGTCAATTTCCCTCCTGCGGTTTCCGTCGCTTTTTTAATCAAAGGAATTTTGAATTGTTTGTCGTGGTTTATGCTGAAAGTTTTCAATTCCCTATCGCCTTCGTTTACATAGGTATACATATCACTGCTAAAATCACAACTATTGATGTTGGTTCTAATTAGCGTATAGCCAATTCCTTTGTCTTTACTGAAATAAGCATTTAGCAATTCTTGTTGTTTGTCTTTTGATAATTTCGCAAAAACTTCTGCACTGGCATCAGTTATTGCCCCACCAATTCCTAAAAATGTCTGGAAAGTCTTGCTTGGATTTACGAAAATACAAGTCTGGGTTTCCAGAGGTTGTTTTAATTCAGAGAATTTCAGATTATCAGTATTTGTCAATCTTAAATTAGTGCTGTCAGCAGAAGTAAAAACACTAACTACTTTGTCTTTTGTAGAAAAAGGTTTTGGCAAAGTTTTGCTTTTTTGCTGAGAAAAGGCATTGGTTGTAACCACTAAAATTAGTGCGATAATTGTTGACTTCATAATTTATTTATTTTTAAGATTGTTCTAAATATGTTTAATTTTATTTTCCAATTTATTGTGTATAATCTAAGGAAGTTCTCTTTCTGTTTTGTAAAATATATGCAAGTATTTTAGTTCATAAAACCTCACATAATCAAATATAAATTTTTAAGAAGTTAATGTTGGGTCAAAATCTCATACTATTCAGCTTCCCATTACTACTACTAGTGCAATTAGTGTTACTGAACTTTTTCTTGTTTGCATAATATTAGGTTGTTTGGTTCATTTTTTTTATCAATTTACCATATATAAGTCCCTACAGCACCACTTTCTAAAGAAGTAGTTACCCATTTACCATTATATTTTATGTTGAATATCTCTGAGGAATTTCCATCATTTTCAACAATTAAGACTATTTTTCCACTGGGAGTTTTAAATGCCACGTCACTCAAATTTCCACTTGTATTACTTGCTATTCTGACTGATCCTGTCGGAACAAATTTTGAAGCGTGAGCAATAATATAATAACCAACATTTCTTGTAAAACTATCCGCGCCAGTTATGGTTACAGCTCCTTTGCATTGGCTACAGCCTCCCGAAGTATGAGGGCCATAAGAAGTATTATTGGCTAAATTCCATTCAAGTGCATTTTTACTCCAATTGCGCATAGATCCAATCACAACATTTTTTAAATGCCATTTAAGATCTCCCGAAAAACTGCCATCAGATGAAGTCCATTGTTCTGTAAAATAGACGTTTTTATTTGGGAATGCATTGTGAACAGTTGATAAAGCACTAATGTCTCCACCGTATAAATGAAATGCGGAACCATCTACATAAGGGTTTGCAGTAGCATCATTTAATATTGTTAATGGATAATCCGGTCTGTCACAATTATGATCATAAATAATAATTTTGGTGCTAATGCCCGCTGTTTGGAAATCTGGTCCTAAATTATATTTTATGAATGTTGCCTGTTGAACTGCAGTCATCACCATACTTGGATTATTTCCTGGATTTAAGGGTTCATTTTGTGGGCAAATTGCATCAATTGTAATCCCTTCAGCTTTCATTTTTTGGATATATTTTACAAAATATTGTGCATAAACTCCGTAGTATTGAGGTTGCAAGCTTCCACCTATATAATTATTATTATCTTTCATCCAAACAGGAGGAGACCAAGGAGTTGCCATTATTTTTATATTTGGATTTATTACCAAAATTTGTTTCAGAAGCGGTATTAAATTTGTCATATCTGACGCCAAACTAAAACCGGTCAGATTCACATCCGTTTGTCCAGTCGGCATATCATCATAAGAAAATGGAGCATCATTCAAATCAGATGCAGCAATACTCAACCTTAAATAACTTATTCCTATTGAATTTGTGCCTGAACCAAATAACTCCTGCAATAATTCCTGTTTTTTGACAGTGCTTAATTGATTGATTACTTGGGCACTTCCTCCAGTAAGTGTAAAACCAAAACCATCAACTGATTGAAATGTTTGAGTTTCATTGACTTCAATATTTTGGTATCCATTATTAGTAGTTCCAAATACTAAAACCGAGGATTGTTTTTGGAGTTTCACTGATTGATCGCCTTTGGTTAACCAAAAGTCAATATCACTTATAACAATTCCATTATCGAATATTGTTCCTGTTGCAACTATTGGCACTAAATTAGAAGTATTATTCGAAGTTACAATTCCTGTTAATGTAAATGTTTCAGCAGTTTCGGCCAAGGAATCACTATAAGTAATCACATTTGCTATTCCTGATGTTTGACCGGCTGCTATCGTTATTGTTGTGTTCAAAGAGGTGTAATCTCCAGGTCCAGCCGTACCTGATGTTGTTACTACATTAACCGTCGTTGCTACTGTACTTGGCTTACTCAAAGTTAAAGTAAATATTACATCATACCCTTCTGTTACTGGGGTGCTTGTAATGGTTACAACTGGTGGTGTTGCTGTGGGTACATCATTTGATGGGGAACATTTTAACATAAGGCTAGTTAAAATTGCCAAAAGAAAAAATTTCATATTTGTTTTCATTTTTTTTATGTTATCAATATCCTATTTCAACATATACAGGTAAATGGTCTGACGGATATTTTAAGTCCTTTGAATCGCTTAAAACCGCAAATTTCTTTACTTTAAATTCGCTGTTTTTAGAAATAAATATATAATCAATCAATTCAGTTACTGGTTCATTGTGCTTAAATCCGTTGAAAGTTCCAGATGGTCCAAATGGCTTTTCTTCTGAGATTTTTCTACAATCATTCATCTCTTTGTTAAGGGCTATAATTCTGTCTTCTTTGGGTTTGGAATTTAAGTCTCCCATAAAAAACACTGTGTAATTTTTAGTATTCAATTCCTTTATTTTCAAACGAATGAGCAAAATTCCATTTGTTCTGGCCAATTCTCCCAAATGATCTAAATGTGTATTAAAAACCCAAAAAGTTTTTTTTGTTTTCAAATCTTTAAACAATCCATAAGTACAAACTCTATTTAAGGCAGCATCCCAACCTTTTGAAACCTTGTCCGGAGTTTCTGAAAGCCAAAAAGTGCTAATTTCCAATACTTTAAAACGATCTTTTTTATAATAAATATTAGACGATTCTCCTTTGCCAATCCCGTCTCTTCCAATACCAATGTATGAATATTGAGAAAGAGCCTTTGCAATATCGGCAACTTGATTCGGAGTTGCTTCCTGAACTCCAAAAATGTCTGGTTCATAAAATTGTATTTGTGACGTAAAAAAATCTTTACGATGTGTCCAATTGTTTTCTCCGTCAACAACTACATCAAGACGAATATTGTAAGTCATTAGCTTTAAATTTTGCGCATTGGAACAAAAAATAGTTAATGCTGAGATAAAGAATAGGATGTTCTTCATTTTATTTATTTTGGTATACTCTAACATAGTCTATGTCGAATTTTGAACTTGTAAATTTTGGATCTATTGATCCTCCATAAGTTCCTCCTATTGCGCAATTAAATAACAAAAAGAAATCATGATTAAAAGGCACTTTATTTGAATTTGCAAATTGCAAAAATTGTTGATTGTCAATAAATATTTTTATATCGGTAGGTGTCCATTCAAGAGTATATAGTTATGAATTTATATTTTCAACATCAGTACTAAAAGGTTTTTGATTTCCCTTTTTTTAAATAATTCTAATAATGAACGGAATCATGTTTTTTTAGCATTTTCTACTTATGTCATCAATTTAAGAACCTACATGTTCTAATAGATTCTTCATTCATATCAATAAGGAATGCTTAACTCTTCATTAAAAGACAGCCTTTTTTTAAATGCAAAAATTAAATATTACTATCATAAGAAGTTCAACGTTCTTTCCAAAGCCATTCCTCTAGAACCTTTTATGAGAATAGAGCTATTTTCGATTTTTATGTCTTTTAAATAATCTGAAAAAGCATCAAAAGTCTCATAAAAATAAAATTTTATTTTATCAATACGATTGTTATAAAAATCTTTTCCTATGAAGTAGCAAACAATATCTTTTTCTTCCAAAACCAAATTTACAATTGCTTTATGTTCTTGCTGGCTTTCTTCTCCTAACTCAAACATATCCCCCAAAATCATTATCTTATTCGAGTTATCTAATTGCACGAAATTTTCGATTGCAACAGCCATACTACTTGGATTGGCATTATAAGCATCCAGAATAATCTGATTTGTCACTTTGGTTATAAGCTGTGATCGATTATTTTCAGGAATATAACTTTCCAAAGCCTCTTTTATGGCAATATCCTCCACTCCAAAATATTTTCCAACGGTGAGTGCCGCATTGATATTATTAGCATTATACAAGCCAATTAAATGTGTTTGAATTACAAGATTAGAAAAACGAATTCCTACAAATGGATTTGCTGCAATGGAACTAATATTTACATTTGCATTTTCCTTATTTATACCAAATGAATACGATTTCAAGGTTTTTGATTTTTCGACCTGAATTTTATCTTCAAGGCTAATAAAAGCTAGCTTATCATTTTGCGAAAGATAGTTATACATTTCGCTTTTTCCTTCTATAACGCCTTCCACTCCACCAAAACCTTCTAAGTGTGCTTTACCAAAGTTAGTGATATAACCATAATCCGGTTTAGCCAATTCGCAAAGAAATTCTATTTCTTTTTTATGATTAGCTCCCATTTCAACAATTCCAATCTCAGTTTCACTATCGAAAGATAATAATGTCAAAGGAACACCAATATGATTGTTTAAATTTCCAACAGTTGCTTTTGTAGTATACTTTTTTGATAGGACAACATTTATTAACTCTTTTGTTGTAGTTTTCCCATTGCTACCCGTAAGTGCAATTATGGGTAATTTTAGATATTGACGATGGAACTTTGCCAATTCTTGCAAGGCTATCAAACTATTTGGAACCAAAATAGTTCTTTGGTCAATAAAATAGTCGTAATTATCAATTATCACATAAGAGGCTCCTTTTTCGAACGCGTCTTTAGCAAATGTATTAGCATCAAAGTTCTCTCCTTTAATGGCGACAAACAATGAATTTGACTCAATTTTTCGGGTATCAATCGAAACCGATTTACATTTTAAAAACAAACTGTGAATGTATGCGATGTCCATACGAAAACGATTTTAAAAAATAAAAGCCCTAATCAAAGGGCTTTTATTACTATTATTTAAAAAATTAATTTCTTGCAGATTTTCTTTTATCAGATTTTGCACCTACTCTAGACATTGCACATCTAAACCCAATATAATCAGTAGCCATATCTTGCGGAAAATATCTTCTTTGAGCAGGGTCTAACCAATATGCCCTATCTCTCCAAGATCCCCCTTTATAAACTCTCACATTGTCATTTATTAAAGTGGTTCTTTTATTTGTTTTGTCATATTTTCTAACCATATTTCCTAAACTATCTATAGTAACATTGTGTTTAGGAGCGTTGTACATCACCTTATCATCTTTTCCTTTTTTGGTATCAGATTCTGAATCTCCAAAATTAAAATATCTTGTTGATTGCTTGTCACCATCTCTGTAATTGATGTTGTCACTTTTATCGAAATTCTGTCTCAAATATGTTTCCTTTTCGTCAACTGGAACTTGAGCAATTTGACCAGGAAAGGCTCTTGCAACTATTCTTCCGTTACTTAAAGTGTCGTATTTAATATTTTCTTTAGTTACAATTTCAACTTTACCGTCTTTTCCAATTTTATTTTTGGTGTATTGATTCCCTCTAAAATAATTAAAATCATTAGCTTCATTATCAACAATTGGTCTGTAAACGTCCATAACCCATTCAGCTACGTTTCCAGCCATATCATACAATCCAAAATCATTTGCCGGATAGCTTTTCACTTTATTGGTAATATCCGCACCATCATCAGACCATCCTGCAATTCCACCATAATCTCCATTTCCTTGTTTGAAATTGGCTAATTGATCTCCTTTGCTTTGTCTTTTTCCTGAACGCGTGTAACTTCCAGACCAAGGATATTTTTTCTGTCCTTTATATATATTATATTCTCTTTGCCCCACATCAGCAGCAGCAGCATATTCCCATTCAGCCTCTGTTGGAAGTCTATATTCTGGAAGAAGAATCCCTGAAGAACGTTGTGCATAAATATTGGTTGGCTCAATTACCTTACCATCTTTTCCTGCTTTTGTAGGTTTTTTACCTCCTTTTTTATCTGCATATTTTCCAGGCAATACAATTTCTGCATTTCCTCCATATGACAATGTTGGAGAGTTTAAATAGGTTTCTGTGTCAAAATTACTTTCGGCAGTTACGTCTAATGTTTTTGCATTCTTTTTAAGATAACCATTTTTTTCCAACAGAGCTTCATTCACACGTTGAGTTCTCCATTTGCTAAATTCAACAGCCTGAATCCAATTTACCCCCACAACAGGGTAACCAGCATAAGAAGGATGTCTCAAATAATTATTGGTCATAGTTTCATTATAACCCAATCGATCTCTCCAAACTAAAGTATCAGGAGAAGCACCTTCATATATATTTTTGTAGTTTTCATCACTTGGTGGAAATACTTTCTTAACCCAGTCTAAATATTCTAAATACATTTTATTGGTAACTTCAGTCTCATCCATATAAAAGGATTGCACGTGTTGCTGAGTTGGAGTATTATTCCAATCGTGCATTACGTCGTCTTCAACTTTTCCCATTGTGAATGTTCCGCCTTCGACAAAAACCAATCCAGGTCCAGCTTCTTGTTTATTTTTTGAAGACCCTTTTTTACTATCAACGTTCCAACCTGTAGCTTGTGATGAATTTTTTGAACTAGATTTTTTACTACAACTAGTAAAACCAATAATCAACATTATTGATAAAATCAAACGTAGGGCCATAATTTTGTTTACTTTCATACTCTTTTGTAGGTGATAATTTCTGTGGTGCAATATAATAATTAACCATTAAACCACAACATCATTTTTTTTATTTAATAGATTGAACTGTGTTTTCTATATAAATTACTCAATCCAAACGCAAATTTATACTATTTATTATTTAAAATTACACTAAATGATATATTTTTACTCCTCGTAATATTTTGCTATAAATTCCGTTTTAGAAAACAATGAAAAAAATACTTTTGGTTTATTTAACCCTGATTCCTTTTGTTTCTTTTGCACAAATTAAAGGTGATATTACCATTGAATGGCTTGAAAAGAAAGAAATGTCTTTTGGTGATTTCAAAATTAATGTACCACAATTTGTTGGCAACAGCTATAATTACGAACCTTCTAAAAGGACTCTTTTTTACATTTTAAACCTAACAGAATCAAATTCTTTTGACGGAAATACCGTTCAAGTGACAAACGTCGTTTATGAGTCATTAACAACTTCTCAATTAGGCGATTTAGACCAAGCAAATATTCCAAAAACCCCATCGGCTTCATTAAAAATAAATGAATCAAGAGACATAAAACAGGTTTTTCTTGTATTATCACCAATAGTAAAGGATGAATTTGGATATAAACGAATTAAATCTTTTTCCTATTCTATAAGTGGCAGCAGTTCTTCAAGAATATCACAAACGAATAAAACCGGCGTCATAATAAACTCTGTTTTGGCAACGGGGGATTGGTATCAATTTTATGTGGATAAATCAGGTGTTTATAAAGTTTCTAAGAGTTTTTTACAGCAATTAGGCCTCAATACAAGTGGAATTGACCCCAAAAAGATAAAAATATATGGAAATGGAGGACGAATGTTACCTTTATCAAACAGCACCTTTTATCCTACTGATTTAACTGAAAACACAATCCAAATTATTGGTGAAAGCGACGGTGTTTTTAATGATGAAGACTGCATTTTATTTTACGCCGAAGGTATTGACACTTGGAGTGAAGAAAGTCAAACCAACAATAATTTGTATGACACAAAATCCTATTATTATGTTACTGTACAGGGAAATGAAGGGAAAAGAATCTCAAATATGGTTCAACCCACCGGAAGCAGTACTTTAAATTTAAACACATTTGATGACCATCAATTTCATGAATTAGACTTGGTAAATATTGGACGTCTTGGCCGACAGTGGTTTGGCGAGTTATTTGACATCAACCAAGATCAGGAATTTTCTTTTAGTTTTCCTAATATAGATACAGCAACACCTGTAAAATTAAATATATCGGCAGCTTCGGCAGCTTATATTACCACCTCATTTAAAGTGTCAGCTAATGGGCAAGATGTTGGAACAATATCATTTCCGGCACTTACAGTCAACTCTGGCGTTCAATTTAATGGAGGCGCTTTGCCAAGTAACGCAACGTTTCCAGGTTCAGAAAGCATAAAAATAAAACTATCCTATAATAATAATGGTGTCCCAGGCTCAAAAGGATACCTTGATAACATTAGGCTTATCGCCAAAAGAAAACTTCAAGGTTACGGAAAACAATTTTTGTTTCAATATGATTTGGCAAATTCAAGTTTGGGAATTGTGAGTTATGATGTTTCGAATGCTAGCGGCATCTCTCAGGTTTGGGATGTAACTGATATATATAATGTAACCAAAGTCGAAAATTCAAATCAAGCATCATTTTCTTTTAAAGCAAATCTGGGTGAACTAAGAAAATACGTTGCAATTGATGCCTCAGATTATTTTATCCCTTTAAAAAGCAGCAAACCAAAAATCAGCAACCAAAATCTAAAAGGAACACTTTTTAAAAACTCCCAAGGGCAATTTCAGGATATTGACTATGTAATTATTACACCAGCTTTTCTGGCGAATCAGGCCAATAAATTAGCCAATTTTCATCGTTCCTATTCTAATCTAAACGTCAAAGTAATTCCTCTTGAAACAATCTACCAAGAGTTTTCTTCAGGCAAACAGGACATTGCCGCTATTAGAAATTGTATAAAGTATATTTATGACAATGCTTCTCTGCCAGAAAAAAGAATAAAATATGTAAATCTCTTTGGCGACGCTTCCTATGATTATAAAAACCGAATCCCAAACAATACTAATATTGTTCCTATTTATCATGCATTAAACAGCAACACTCTAGGAGAATCATCCTTTGCTTCTGATGATTTCTATGGTTTGATGGGTGCTAACGAAGGAAATATCGGGTCCTTTTTTGGAGGGATTGACATCGCTATGGGAAGAATGATCAATGACAATACTGAACAAGCGGATGAAATGGTAAACAAAGTAATTGAATATCACGACGTGAAATCATATGGAAGTTGGAGAAATAATTATGTGATGGTTAGCGATGATTCTGATAAAGCATCAGACGTAACCTTGCAAAACAGACAAAATACTTTAGCGGATAAAATCACTTTTGAAAAACCATTTTTAAATGTCAATAAAATATTGCTGGACTCTTATGTTCAGGAAGCTTCGGCTGGAGGAGCTAGATATCCTAAATCAAGAACAGATTTATTCAGTGCTTTCGAAAAAGGAGCTTTAGTTTTTAACTATTTAGGTCATGGTGGTGAAGACGGTCTATCAAGTGAACGAATTTGGGAAAAATCCGATGGGCAAAATCTAAGCAATCAATTTAAATATCCTTTATTTATTACCATAACCTGTGATTTTTCACGATTCGACAATCCATCTAGACCTACTGCTGGCGAATATACTTATTGGAATCCAAAAGGCGGAGCCATCTCAATGATTACAACTACTCGTGAAATAGGACAGTTTAGTGCCGAAAATTTTAATGATAAACTAGCCGAAAAATTATTTTCCTACGGTTCTAACCAATACAACTCAATAGCCGAATCATTACGATTAGCAAAAAACAGCAATCCAAATTCATCAACTAATGTCGTGTTTTACATTGGCGACCCAGCCATAATGCTTGCTATTGCAAAACCAAAAATAAGGCTTACAAAAGTAAATGACATTCCTGTTTCACAACCTTTTGATGATTTCAAATCGTTGGCAAAAATGAAAATATCAGGAGAAATAACCGATGAAAATAACAATCCGTTAACTAATTATAACGGAGAACTTTCGACCACTATATTCGACAAGTTTATCTCAAGAACAACTTTGAATAATGATGGATATAGCCCACCAATACCTTTTAATATTCTAGGAGAAACCATCTTCAGAGGAAATGCTTCGGTTACAAACGGGCAATTTGAATTTAGTTTTATTGTTCCAAGAGATATTCGAATACCATTAGCTAACGGAAAAATTAGTTTTTATGCTAAAAAGAATCAACTTTTTGAAAACCAAGCGGGTTATGACACCAGTATAAAAGTGGGTGGAATAAACGAAAATGCTGTCATGGACAATATTAGTCCAAGAGTGCAGTTATATATGAACGATGAAACGTTCGTTTCGGGTGGTATAACAAATGATTCTCCGTTCTTATTAGCAAATCTTGAAGATGAAAGTGGTATCAATACCGCTAGCGGAATAGGCCATGATATTGTTGCAATTTTAGACGGTGATGTTAATAATCCTTATATTTTAAACGATTATTACCAAACAAATCTGGATGATTATACCAAAGGAACGCTTCGATTTCCGTTCAGGAATTTAGCTGTAGGTTTGCATACTATTACGTTCAAGGCTTGGGATGTTTATAACAATCCAATAACTGCCGAAATACAATTTATTGTTGCAGGAAACGAATCGATAACATTGACTCATGTTTTGAATTATCCCAATCCATTTGTCAATTATACTGAGTTTTGGTTTTCGCACAATAGACCTTATGAACCTTTAGAGGTTCAGGTTCAGGTGATGACCATAACAGGAAAAGTGGTTTGGACGCGAAACCAAATAATTACAACTGAAGGATTTTTGTCAAAAGAAATCACTTGGGACGGCAAAGATGATTTTGGAAATAAAATTGGGAAAGGAGTTTATGTTTATAAACTGACCGTTAAATCGAACTTAACAAATTCGAAAACTGAAAAATTTGAAAAACTTGTAATACTTTAATAAAATACTATATTTGTCCAATTAATACTAAACATCAATGAAAAAAATACTTTTACTTTTTGTCTGTTTATTTATAATTTCGTTTGCAAAAGCGCAAGAAAATGTTATCACAACCGCAGTCCCATTTTTATTAGTTGCGGCTGATGCTAGAGCTGCAGGTATGGCTGATAATGGCGTTGCTTCGTCTGCAGATGCTTTCTCTCAACAATGGAATCCGGCAAAATATGCTTTCGCATTAGATAAAGTAGGTTTTTCTATAAGCTACACTCCCTATCTTACTGACTTGGTAAACGATATTTCTTTGGGACAACTCAACTACTACAATAGAATGAACGAAAAGAGTGCTTTTGCAGGAAGTTTTCGATTCTTCGGATTAGGGAATATCGAATTACGTGAAACAGGTGATCCAAATGAAATTCCAAGAGTAGTTTCACCTAGTGAATTTGCATTTGACGGATCATATTCCTTAAAACTAAGCGAAAAATTCTCTATGGCAGTTGCCGCACGATACATAAATTCTAATTTAAAAGTAGCGTCAGATACTGGTGATGCTTCTTCAGCAAGTTCATTTGCCGTTGATGTAGCAGGATTTTATCAATCAGAAGAAATTGCCTTCAACGAATTCAACGGAAGATTGAGAGCGGGTTTTAACATTCAAAATTTAGGCCCAAAAATTAGCTATGACAACACCGAATTTAGCAGCAACTTTTTGCCTGCCAATTTAAAAGCAGGAGCTGGTTTTGATTTTATCCTTGATGATTACAACAAGGTCGCAGTAAATGTTGAGCTAGCCAAATTATTAGTGCCAACACCTCAAAACCCAGATTTGAACGGAGACGGAACAATCACTTCTGCTGAAAGATCTCAAAATAATCAAGATTATCAATCTATTGGCTGGTTTCAAGGCGTAACTCAATCATTCTCAGATGCGCCGGGAGGTTTCAGCGAAGAGATGAAAGAAGTTACTTATTCAGTAGGTGCTGAATATTTATACCAAGACTCCTTTTCGATGCGTATGGGTTATTTTCATGAAAACCCTGATAAAGGTGCCAGACAATTTTTCTCCCTTGGTGCGGGTTTCAAATATAATGTAGTCAAAGTGGATGTTTCTTATTTATTTTCGACATCTAAGGTCAAAAACCCTTTGGAAAACACCTTACGATTCTCACTTACATTTAATTTCGGTGATAAATACGATGAATATTAGCCAATTAATAAAATAACTTAAAATCCAAATTTCAATGAAATTTGGATTTTTTTTCCAATATAAAGAATGAAAGACATCATTATTTCAACCCAATTTTCCGTTTTCGAATCGGTTCAGGAATTACCAAGCGACGTTCAAAATCTAATGGTACAAGCTGTGGAGGTTAGAAAAAAGGCTTATGCTCCGTACTCAAAGTTTAGAGTTGGTGCTGCACTTTTATTAGATAACGGAAAAATAGTTTTAGGTTCAAACCAGGAAAACGCTGCTTATCCTTCAGGGCTTTGTGCTGAGCGCGTTGCTGTTTTTCAAGCGGGTTCAATTTATCCAGAAGCAAAAATTTTAAAAATGGCCATTACAGCAGCTTCAGATACAAATCAAACCACTGCTCCTATACCTCCTTGCGGTTCTTGCAGGCAATCTATCGCCGAATATGAAATCAAACAAGAAACCCCAATCGAGATTTATTTTATGGGCGAAATAGGTGTTATTTACAAATCGGATTCGCTAAAAAACCTGCTTCCATTTATGTTTGATAAGCGCTTCTTATAAAAAAAACCAAAAATTACCTTTTAAATTTTAATGCTTACTCGGAATGTCTTATTTTTGCAACTTGCAAATTTGGGGTGAGGAAACTATTTTTGCATGAGTCGGATATAAAATACCCAACACAACAACCCTTTAGCAAAAAAATAAAAAAGACATGAAAGAAGTTACAAAAGAAGTTTATTTAAAGTGGTATGAAGACATGCTGCTTTGGAGAAAGTTTGAAGACAAACTTGCAGCACTATACATTCAACAAAAAATTAGAGGCTTTTTACACTTATATAATGGTCAGGAAGCCGTTTTAGCAGGAGCATTGCACGCTATGGACTTGACTAAAGACAAAATGATTACTGCATACAGAAATCACGTTCAACCTATTGGAATGGGTGTTGATCCAAGACGTGTTATGGCTGAACTTATGGGGAAAGTTACCGGAACCTCAAAAGGAATGGGTGGTTCTATGCACATTTTCTCAAAAGAACACGGATTTTATGGTGGTCACGGAATCGTGGGTGGACAAATTCCTATTGGTGCCGGAATTGCTTTTGGAGACAAATACAATAATACTGGCGGAGTAACATTGACCTATTTTGGCGATGGTGCCTCTAGACAAGGTTCATTACACGAAGCTTTTAATATGGCTATGCTTTGGAATCTTCCAGTAGTTTTTATTGTTGAAAATAACGGTTATGCAATGGGAACTTCTGTCGAAAGAACCGCAAATCATCCAGATATTTGGAAACTAGGTTTAGGATACGAAATGCCTTGCGGACCAGTAGACGGAATGAATCCTGTAAAAGTTGCCGAAGCAATGACTGAAGCTATCGAAAGAGCACGCAGCGGTGGCGGACCAACTTTTCTTGAAATGAAAACGTATCGTTATAGAGGACACTCTATGTCAGATGCACAACTATACCGTTCGAAAGAAGAAGTAGAAGAATACAAAAAAATCGACCCAATTACTCAAGTTTTAGATGTAATTAAAGATCAAAAATACGCTACCGAGAAAGAAATTGAAGCAATCGACCAAAAAGTAAAAGATTTAATCGAAGAATGCGTAAAATTTTCTGAAGAATCTCCATATCCGGAAATTCAACAACTATATGACGTGGTTTACGCCCAAGAAAACTATCCATTTTTACCTCATAAACTATAATCAATTATGGCAACAGTAATTAACATGCCTCGTTTGAGCGATACTATGACGGAAGGAACGGTAGCAGCTTGGTTAAAAAAAGTAGGCGACAAAGTCAGTGAAGGCGATATTCTTGCCGAAATTGAAACGGACAAAGCAACAATGGAATTTGAATCCTTCAATGAAGGAACGCTTTTACACATTGGCATTCAAGCCGGAGAAACTGCACCAGTAGATACTTTATTGGCAATTATAGGAAATGAAGGCGAAGATATTTCAGCTTTATTAGCAGCAAAACCTGTTGTAGCTCCAGCAAAAGAAGAAGCTCCAGCAGTAACAGAAGTTAAAAAAGAAGAAACTGCAGTTGCAGCATCAGCAAGTTTGCCAAAAGGAGTTATTGTAGTTACAATGCCTCGTTTGAGCGACACGATGACCGAAGGAACCGTAGCAACCTGGTTGAAAAAAGTAGGTGATAATGTTGCTGAAGGTGACATTCTTGCTGAAATCGAAACCGATAAAGCAACAATGGAATTCGAATCTTTCAACGAAGGAACTTTATTATACATCGGAATTCAAGAAGGACAATCGGCTCCTGTTGACAGCCTATTGGCTATCATTGGACCAGAAGGAACAGACATTAGCGGCATTGCCGAAAATTATAACCCCCTAACCCCTAAAGGGGAAACTGCTGCAGTAGCAACCGAAGAAGCAAAATCGGCACCAGCTAGAGATGTTGCGCCAATTGTTCAAGAAGCATCTGCTGACGGACAACGTGTTTTAGCTTCGCCATTGGCTAAGAAAATTGCCAGCGAAAAAGGAATCCAACTATCACAAGTAAAAGGTTCAGGTGAAAACGGACGTATCACTAAAAGTGATGTGGAGAACTTCACTCCAACAGTAGCAGCTGCACCAAGTCAAATTGCTCAACCGACAACCGACAACTCACAACCGACAACAGTTGCAAAACCTTATGTTCCAGCTGGGCAAATTGCTACAGAAGAAATAAAGAACTCGCAAATGCGTAAAATCATTGCGAAACGATTGGCTGAATCTCTATTCACTGCACCACATTACAACTTGGTTATTGAGGTAACAATGGACGAAGCAATGAAATCAAGAGCAATTATCAATAGCGTTCCGGATACCAAAGTATCTTTTAACGATATGGTGATTAAAGCATGTGCAATGGCTTTGAAAAAACACCCAAAAATAAATTCACAATGGAAAGAAGATGCAATTACCATCAACTATCACGTGAATATTGGCGTTGCTGTTGCTGTTGAAGACGGATTAGTTGTTCCCGTATTGCCTTTTACTGACGGAATGAGTTTATCTCAAATTGGAGCAAACGTAAGAGACCTTGCAGGAAGAGCGAAAAACAAAAAATTATTACCTACCGAAATGGAAGGAAGTACTTTCACGATTTCCAACCTTGGAATGTTTGGAATAACCGAATTCAATTCTATCATTAACCAACCGAATTCTGCCATCCTATCCGTAGGAGCAATTGTAGAAAAGCCAGTGGTGAAAAATGGACAAATCGTGGTAGGAAACACAATGATGTTATCTTTAGCTTGCGATCACAGAACTATCGATGGTGCAACAGGAGCACAGTTCTTGCAAACTTTGAAACAATATATTGAAAACCCAGTGACGATGCTAGCGTAATAGCTTTTTAATTTATATATAAAATCCCGTTTTGAGAAATCAGAACGGGATTTTTTTTAATCAATGGCACTATATTTATATTTCATTTTTTACCAAAAAATAGACAATAATCCCAATTGATATTAATGTTATTAAATATCCAGTCCAAACATTTCTGCTTTCATATTTCTCTTCA
>NZ_JAYWCK010000117.1:0-7520 GCF_043780635.1 Flavobacterium sp. | reverse complement strand
GCATTAACTTTGGTGCAATTCATCAATAAATTTATTTTTGAAAGACCAATAAACAATATTAAAACACAAATAATTTAATTGCACCCAACGGGTTAAATTTATTATTATTTAATCATTAAATATAATTTAAGAATGACTTCCTTTTACATTTAGTAATTCCGTTTTCCATATGATAACTAAAAAGATCTATCCCTTAATATTAGCAACAATCATTGCTTTATCGGCAATTGTGGTGTACTTCATCGCTTATGGTTCATTGGGAGGTGTAAATAGTTTGCCTGAAGGCGATAAATCTAATGCCAATAACGAACTCGTAAATCCAATTAAAACTAATGATTCGTTGAGGGACAAGATTGTGAACTTTGGAATGGGATTATTAGGAACCCCTTATGTTGCAGCTTCTTGCAGCGTAGATGGGTTTGATTGTTCAGGATTTGTTTATTATGTTTTCCAACATTATAAAATTCAGGTACCACGAAGCTCTCCACAATTTGAGAATTTCGGTAAAGAAATCCCCATTGAAAGTGTAAAAAAAGGAGATATTCTGGTGTTTTTGAGTCCTACCAGAAACGTTATAGGCCATGTGGGTATTGTAACAAATCCAAAAGGAATGGAAAGCGATTTTATTCACGCCTCCTCAGGTAGCGAAATGAAAGTCATTATTTCAAGTCTAAAACAGAAGGGTTATACTCGTAGATTTGTAAAAGCAGTAGATGTCTTGTCAGATTAATGATGCCGAGAAGCTGAAGATATAGCTTCTCGTAACCCAAAAAGTATTGATTCTGTGTGGAAAACTGAATTACAAAGTTGTGTATTTATGCAGTCAACGTTTAAGTTTATTAGTAAACCGTTATTTTCCTTGAAGAGTTTCATGAACCTTTCGCCCCTCTCTTACTATGATTTCAACAACTTCATGAATGTCTTTTTCAGAAGTTCTGAAATTCACAATACATGCTCTTAAACAGTATTTGTCTGCAACTATAGCATTTGATAAAAATACCTCGCCTTCTTCCTGCAGTTTATTCAATAAATTTTCATTCAATTTGTTTAAATACTCCTCACTTTCCTTCCCTTGTTGAATATAATTAGTGGGAACATAACGCAATGTGGTAATGCTTAAATTTTGAGTTACAGCCTCAAGTTCAGGATGCTTTTTTGCTTGCGCAAACAACATCTCTGAAAGTGCAATGTCTTGACCAATCATTTCTATGTAACCGTTCTTTCCAACTTGCTGCAAAGCCATCCAAACTTTTAACGCTCTGAATCCTCTTGAATTTTGAAAACCAAATTCATAATAATTTAGTGACGGTTCATCATCGTGGTTGCCAAAATTGTAATAAACGGGATGGGAACTATAAGTGTCAATTAAATGCTGAGGGTTTTTTACCAAGGTGCAACCGGCTTCAAGTGGAGCATAAAGCCATTTGTGTGGGTCAAGTGCAATGGAATCAGCTTCCTGAATTCCTTCAAATAAATTTTTGTATTGCGGAATTACTGCTGCAGGAATCCCATAAGCACCGTCAATATGAAACCATAAATCATATTCCTTGCATATACTTGCTATGGCAGAAAGATTATCTACCACTCCTGTGCTGACATCTCCTGCATTTCCAATTACAAGAAAAGGTTTTTTGCCACTTTTTAAATCGGCATTAATTGTTTGACGCAAAATTTCTATATTCATTTTATTGTCAGCATCGGTGTTTATCCATCTGATGGCTTTTGTGCCATGCCCGAATAAAACTGCGGCCTTTTCTATCCAGGTGTGAGTTGCTTTTGAGCAATAGAAAACCATTTCTGCATTAGTGTTTGCCAAGCCTTCTTCCTTCAAATTCTTTGGTGCTTTGGCAGTTCTTGCTGCTAAAAAAGCAGTGAAGTTAGCCATATTGCCACCACTAACTAATATTCCTCCACAGGAAGGAGAGGCACCGATAAACTCGGTCAGCCATTTCACAGTTTGTTTTTCAATGGCTGTGGCCATCGGACTTAAAATGTTTGCGCCAACATTGGGATTAACAGCAGCAGCTAAAAAATCTGCCAATGCACCGATTGGTGTTGGAGATGAAGTTATGTATCCGAAAAATTTCGGATGGCCGTTTAGTAACGAATGTTGGATTAACAAATCAGAAGATTTTGAAATTAATTCTGAAACGGCAGTTCCATTTTCGGGCAAAGAGGCATTCCCTAAAAGCTGTTGTATTTGTTTGGGAGTTTCTCCGGTTGTAACTGGTTTTTCATCAATGGTATCAATGAAATTTGAAATGGAATCTACTAATTGATATCCAATTTTTTTGAAATCCTCTTTACTAATTTCAATTGGTGATTTTCGTTTATCTGTCATGGTATAACTTGCAGGTATTTAGTTTGACAAAGTTAATTTCTTATTTAAAGTATAAAGCTCCAAACTAGCCCAAGTAGGACCACTACTCTTATAAACTGGTCATTAAAAGGACTAAATCTAACTAAATTTGGGGAGCTTTGTACAATAAAACAGTAATAATCATCTTTCAAAGATATAAAAATAATCCCAAAACCATCATTCTCGCGGCAAAATAACAGTAGCTGTAATGTGTTCCAAAACTTCAAATGCCGTTTCAGCCATTTTGTTTCCTTTGTTGTCTAAAAGTGGGTTTACTTCAACAAATTCAATACAAACTACCTTATTGGTTTCGATAATTTGATCAATAATGGCGATGATTTCATATTGGTCAAAACCTCTGGGAACTGGCGTTCCGGTTCCGTAAGAAATCAAGTCACAATCCATTGAATCCACATCAAAAGAAATATACAAAATATCGCAATTGGAGAGTTTGTCCAATGCTTCTTTCACGCAGGTTTTAAGTCCCCGATAGCGAACTTCGTCAACTTTATAATTCCTGATTTTTAGTTTTTCGATTTGCTTATTTTCGGCTTCTTCCGTATCACGAACACCAAAATAAATCAAATTTTCAGCCAAAACTTTAGCTCCTTTGCAACCAATATTTTTCATTTCTTCCCAATAGTGTTGGGTTTCAGTAGCCAATTCGTTTATTTGACAATCTAAATTATCATCGGCAATAGCAGCAGCTAAAGGCATTCCGTGAATATTTCCGGATGGTGAAGTATAAGGCGAATGCAAATCGGCGTGAGCATCAATCCAAATAACGCCTAATTTTTGTTCGGGATAAACGGCTTTTATTCCGCTTATCGTTCCCAATGCCGATGAATGGTCACCGGACAAAACAATGGGAAAAAAATTAGCTTCCAAATTTTTCTTAACCGAAGCACAAACTCGAGTACATTGTTCTGCAACATGCTCTATTCTTTTGGCAAACGTGCTTCTGTTTTTGTCATAAACTGATTCGTTGTGGGTTTTCACATCCTCAAAAGGAAATTGGTTGAAATAATCGCTATTTTGATTGATAGCGGCAATTTCAATAGCATCAACTCCCATATCAGAACCTCTGGTTCCAGCGCCAATATCAGATCGATTCTTTATTAATTTTATCACTGGTTCCATATAATTCTATTATCTAAAATCGTTCAAAGCCCTTTCAATAATGGCAAGACAGTCATGAATTTGACTTTCAGTAATCACTAATGGTGGCGCTAATCTGATTTTATTGCCATGAGTTGGTTTTGCCAACAAGCCATATTCGCTAAATTTCATGCAAATATCCCAAGCCAAATCAGAGTCTTCACCACAATTGATAACAATGGCATTTAGCAAGCCTTTACCTCGAACTAAAGTAATCAAAGAATTTCTTTGAGCAATATCGTTGAGTCCTTTTCTTAAAATAACTCCCAAACGATACGCATTTTCTGATAATTTTTCTTCGCGAATTACTTCAAGCGCAGCAATGGCAACGGCAGCAGCTATTGGGTTTCCACCAAAAGTAGAACCGTGTTGTCCCGGTTGAATCACGTTCATAATTGCATCATTTGCTAAAACCGCTGAAACCGGATAAACACCTCCGGAAAGTGCTTTTCCTAGAATAAGAATATCTGGTTTTACTTCAGGTTTATTCTCGCATCCATTTTCACAAGAACAATTGCCACAAGTTGCCAATAATCTTCCAGTTCTGGCAATTCCGGTTTGTACTTCATCTGCTATAAATAAAACATTGTGTTGTTCGCAAAGCGCTTTGGCTTTCGCCAAATATCCTTCGGCAGGTACATAAACTCCCGCTTCACCTTGAATAGGCTCTACCAAGAATCCAGCTATATTAGTTGTTGATTTCAGCACTTTTTCCAATGCTTCAACATCATCATAGGGAATTTTGATAAATCCTGCTGTGAATGGTCCAAAGCTTTTACGAGCACCTTCATCGTTCGAAAAGGAAATAATAGTCGTTGTTCGACCGTGGAAATTGTTTTCACAAACGATAATTTGCGCCTGATTTTCAGGAATTCCTTTGACTTCATACGCCCATTTTCGACATAATTTAAGTGCTGTTTCTACCGCTTCGGCACCCGTGTTCATTGGCAAAACCTTGTCAAAATAAAAATATTTGGTTACATATTCTTCATAATTACCCAATTGGTCATTATAAAAAGCACGGGAAGTCAAAGTCAGTGTTTGCGCTTGTTTAATCATTGCATTCACAATTTTCGGGTGACAATGTCCTTGGTTCACCGCAGAATAGGCAGAAAGAAAATCGAAATATTTTTTTCCGTCCATATCCCAAACAAAAACACCTTCACCCCTTTCGAGAACGACAGGTAGTGGATGGTAATTGTGAGCACCATATTTATTTTCTTTTCCTATCATTTCTTCGGCTTTAGAAGAAAGAGTTTGATGTATTTGTTCCATTGTGGGCAGTTTTTAAAATTTTCGAATACAAAATTAATAAAATATTTTATTTTACAATAATAAATAATAATTTTGACTTACATTTGTTTAAAATAAGTCATATTAACTTTTAAAGTAAATATTTAAGTCATTTTAATTTTAATAATTATGGAAATACTGGACAAATTTGATGTTTTTATTATCAAAGAATTGGAAAAAGATGGGCGAATGGCTTATTCAACAATCGCTGCCAATCTAAAAATTTCAAATACAATGGTGCATCAGCGAGTGAATCGATTAATGCAACAAGGAATTCTTCTTGGAATAAAACCTGTAATCAACGAGAAAAAAGTGGGTTATGATTGGGGAGCTTTCACAGGAATCACGCTGAATAAGGATCAGGATTCATCTAGAATTATCGAAGAGTTGAAAAAAATTCCCGAAATCACGGAATGTTATTATATCTCGGGTTTATATACCCTTTATATCAAAATTATCGCCCGAAATCACGAACATATGCGAAAAGTGCTTTATGAAAAAATCGACAATATTCCCGGCATTTCAAAAACAGATTCTATAATGGAATTGGGTTGTGCTTTTAAGCGGAATGTGAGTTTGTAAATAGTATTTCTTTGATAAAAATTACACAATTAACAACTGTTCATTATATACTATTCTATTTTATTTCAGATATTTGTTAAAAATATACCGTTATGAAAAAGTTTATTTATTTATTTTCTGCAATCTTATTGTATTCCAATAGTTCTTTTGCACAATTGAAACCAGTGTTATACAAAGATGGAGTTCAGGTTTTAAATGGTTTTAGCATTCAACCAAAAACAAAAAGCCAACAAAAACCTGGAATTTTGATACTTCCGGCTTGGTTGGGAATTGACAAACTTTCGAAAGATACTGCCGAAAACTTATCAAAATTGGGCTATTATGCTTTTGTAGCTGATATTTATGGCGAAGGAAATTACCCAAAAGACTATTCCGAAGCTGGAAAAAATGCTGGCTATTATAAAACCAATTTTACAGAATATCAAAAAAGAATTTCATTAGCATTGGAACAATTAATTCTTTCGGGTGCAAATCCGGATAATATTGTTGTGATTGGCTATTGTTTTGGGGGCACTGGAGCGCTTGAAGTTGCACGAGTAAATATGAACGTAAAAGGAGTTGTCTCCTTTCACGGAGGATTAGGCAGAGATACAAAAAGAGCTATTGAACCAATTAATGCCAAGGTTTTGGTTTGTCACGGAGCTGATGATCCATATGAATCCAAAGAAGAAATTGCTGCTTTCCAACAAGAAATGAAAGATGCAAAAGCAGATTGGCAAATGATTTATTATGCCAATGCAGTGCATTCTTTTACCAATCCTGAATCGGGAAATGATAATTCGAAAGGCGCAGCATATAACGAAATTGCAGCCGAAAGATCTTGGGAACATATGAAACTCTTTTTGAATGAAGTTTTAAAAAAATAAAAATATAATTTAGTCCCAAATAATTACCAATATATATTCAAAATGAAAAAAGTTTTAATTCTCTTATTACTGGCCGCATCAATTTCTTGCACTTCGCAAAAAAGCAGTGTTTCTGTCGTTCCACCAACAAAATATATGAATACAATTACTGCCGCTGATTTAAAAACACTTCTTTATATTGTAGCTTCTGATGAAATGCAAGGAAGAGAAACGGGCTCTTCTGGACAAAAAAAAGCAGGAGAATATCTTATCAGTCAATACAAAGCTAATACTATTTCATTTCCTAAAGGAGCAACTAATTTTTATCAAAGAGTTCCGGCTTCTTTCCTGAATGCTATTCGCAATGATAATCTGCCTGATTCTGAAAACATTTGGGCATTTATTGAAGGTTCAGAGAAACCAGAGGAAATCATTGTAATTTCAGCACATTACGATCATGTTGGTATAAAAAATGGAGAAATTTACAATGGCGCAGATGATGATGGTTCCGGAACTGTGGCTTTACTCGAAATTGCTCAGGCTTTTTCAAAAGCCAAAAAAGAAGGTCACGGTCCAAAACGTTCCATTTTATTTCTTCACGTGACTGGCGAAGAACACGGATTGTTGGGTTCCAGTTATTATTCTCAACACCCTTTGTTTCCATTGGCAAACACTATAACCGACATCAATATTGATATGATTGGTCGTCACGACGAGTTTCATAATGACTCGAGTAATTATGTGTATCTAATTGGTTCCGATTATCTTTCAACCGATTTATACAAGATTTGTGAAGCTGCCAATAAAAATTTTGTGAACTTAAATATAGATTACAAATACAATGACAGAACAGATCCAAATCGTTTTTATTACCGCTCGGATCATTATAATTTTGCTAAAAACGGGGTTCCTTCTGTTTTCCTTTTCAATGGTGTTCACGCTGATTATCACAAAGCTACCGATGAAGTGGATAAAATTGAATTTGATGCTTTGGCAAAAAGAACGCAACTTGCCTTTACTATTGCCTGGGAATTAGCAAACAGAGAAAATCGTCCTGTGGTTGATAAAAGCGGAAGTTAATTTCACCAACAACTTAAATAAAAATTATAAAGAGCTTCGAAGAAATTTGAAGCTCTTTTTTTGCCACAAAAAAAGCCTCGAATTTCTTCGAAGCTTTTGCGTTCTGGGTGGCTGACCGGGTTCGAACCGGCGACCCTCGGCACCACAAACCAATACTCTAACCAGCTGAGCTACAACCACCATTTTTAACGAGTGCAAATATA
>NZ_JAYWCK010000116.1:0-2213 GCF_043780635.1 Flavobacterium sp. | reverse complement strand
ATTTTTGGCAAGTTTTGATCAAAATTTGTTTTAAAATCGGCATTGAATCGAGGCGTCGAACCGTTTTTATCTTTCGCTCGCAAGCCATGATACGAAAGTTTTAAATATTCGTCGGCTAAAGCATTAATATCGGTCAATTCTTTTACACCCGTACTTGCTCTTGAGTGTTCGAGCATTCCTTTTACAATACTACTTGCTCGCTTGCCGTGGTGATTGATTTTCTCTAAATTTTGCTTCAAATCTCCTGAAATTGCTTTCACTTCTTCCAAGTTTCCGTTGTCAATTTCTTCATTCATTTCATCAATTAATTCTCCACTCAACTCCGAAAAATTATTTACAAAATTCAATGGGTTTTGAATTTCGTGGGCAATGCCTGCCGTAAGTTCGCCGAGGGAAGCCAATTTCTCAGATTGGATGAGTTGAGCCTGAGCAGCTTTGAGATTAAATAAAGATTGTTGAAGTTCAGTGGTACGTTCTGTTACTTGGTTTTCGAGCTCTTCATTATGTGTGGCGAGGATATGCTGCTTTTCTTTTTCTTTTTCTAAATTTTCTTTTGACAATTTTTGAATTTCGTCCAATTGCTCTTTTAAACTCCGATTAGATGAACCAAACTCCCAAGCTAATTGCAACGAAAACATGAGTGGAGCACTCAAATCACTTAGAAATCCCCCGATTTCCCTTATTATTGAAAAGGAACTATACAACGGCGGAAATAAATGAAATAAATTTCCGATGAAGAAAACAAAAAAGAGTGTACCTAAAAATTGACCAATACCCAATATCCAAAAGCCAGGACGTTTATCTCTGATACCTAAAATAGTAATTCGCCATGTTTCAAGTCCTATCAATATATTAATAAACATTAAAAAAAAGTTTTCAATAAATGGATACAGGATTATTGAAATATTAATAATCATCACTATTACTATTAGCCAAGATCTAAGAGGCATCTTTCTATAATATATGCTATAAATAAAAAGTAAAGACCAGCCTCCAACTAATGAAACTGAAGATTTCCACAGCAAATTTGACCACGCATAGATTGAAGCATCAGTCGTTATGCCTGCTATTAACATACTTGAAAAAAGGACTGAGAAATTTAATAAATATAAAGCTGTAAAAAGACTCGCCAACCGCTGTGGATAAAATAAAAAAAGGAAGAAAAAAAGCAACGTAAATGCTAAATACAAACTCATTGAAAATACGCCATGATATGTTACGATAGAGGTGGATATATATGATTCTGATAATGGTGCAATGGTCAGGCAAAATCCTAAAAACAATTTGGGTTGTAATACTTTATCAAACTTATGTGCGGCATATCGTACCCTAAATGTATGAATCCTTTCATTATTGAGCATTGCGGTAAATGGTTTTCGAGGTAAAAAACTTTTGCCTTTACCAGAAGTAGCCAATACATCCCCATAACAACGAACCAACTTACCATCTAAATAAATTTCTGATGCACCAAAATGGCCCATATTCAAAGCAATTAATTTTCCATTTAATGAGTCTGGTACTTTAAATCTTTGTTGAAACCAGCCAATACCCGACCATGCCAAAGGTTTACCTTTAGCATTTTGTAGCAGTATAGGATTTGCCTTTATCCAAGTAGCTTTTGCATCCAAGTTTTCAAATTCAATATGTCCATCTGGGAAATATTCCCAGACGGTGTCTAAAGGAATGCGTGAAAATTTAGACACATCGCTTAAATAACCGTACTCAATAGCTTCTCCTTGAGCTAAAGTTGAAAAACTTTGAAATAAAAGCATTCCAAAAACGACCAATTTCTGTATTTTCATAAAAGGAATAATTTTATTGTAAACTCACTCCCCTCTCCTTCAACACTCTCCACCTCCAAAGTCCCTCCATGAGCTTTGGTAATAATATCATAAGCCAAACTTAGTCCCAAACCTGTACCTTCGCCCGTTGGTTTTGTGGTAAAAAAAGGTTGGAAAATTTTGGCTTTTACACTGTCGGACATACCTAAACCGTTATCTTGAATTTTGATTACAATTTCATCTTCTTCTAAGTGCGTTTCGATATTCACCAATGGTTTATAGCCTTCCAAGTTTAGCTTATTTTTTTGTTGAACCGTATAAAAAGCGTTGTTGATCACATTTAATAAAACTCGCCCAAAATCTTGCGGGATTATCTTTATTTTTGGCAAGTTTTGATCAAAATTTGTTTTAAAATCGGCATTGAATCGAGGC
>NZ_JAYWCK010000115.1:0-20025 GCF_043780635.1 Flavobacterium sp. | reverse complement strand
TCAAATCTAATTTTTCGGTAACACAGTTTGCCGTTGGACCAGTTTTGATACCAGATGTAGTATATGTTGTTCCATTCCAAAAATAACTGTCGCAAGCTGAAACTATAGTCACATTATCCGATGATGGAGTGATGGTTACTGAAACTGGTATTTTTGCACTTTCACATCCAATAGAACTAGAAGTAACATAATAGGTTTTAGTAGTTAACGCAGTTGTTCCTATCAAAGCACTTCCACCAGTCGCATCAGCATACCATTTTAATGAATTTCCTGTAGCTACTAAATTAGCTACCGATCCAGCATCACAGAAATTTTGTGTATTTGCTGTTGGCGCAACTAATCCTGAGCAGTCATATTCCCATTTCATTGCATCCAAGCCAACATATTCGAAAGTTCCTGTAGTCGTTACGACATATTCATCTATAATTGCATTTGAATTGTTAGCACCTCCATAACTGGTTAAATCAATAAATGTATAACCATTGTTGACCAAAATGTTTGAGTTGAATCCAGTACTTAATGTAGCTGTAAAAACAGTTGAACCACTAAGTTTTCCAGTAATAGTACAAGAACCAGAGCCAGGATTTAAGTCTGATTGGCTTAAAAATAAATAGACTGATTTTAAAAGGAATTTGGTTGCTCCAGCGCTTTTAATTGTAAATGCAACAGGAACTCCTATATCAGCAAAACTCGAATTATCAATATATTTATTGTCAACTGCAGTACCATTCCAACCTGTTCCGGGGAAATTTGCTATGTCAAAAGTCCCTCCTGCTTGTGATGAAATATTAAAAACCTGACTGTTATCTGTAAAGCTGGTGCTGTTATCTATTTCAGTTTCGAAGGTTTCTGTTGTTTGGGCAAAAATAGACTCTACAAAAAGGAATACTATTAATACATATAAGTATTTATTTCTCATTTTTTTATTTTTAATTTGGTGATGGAAATATTCCTTGTAAAGCAATTATGTAAGTCATTGCAATGTAGGGTTGCATTGTGTTTATTGGTGTTGGTAAGGCAGTACCAGCAGCAGTTGTAGCAGTACCCAGCAAAGGAGTATTTGGAACTGCAGCATTATACCCTAGCATAGCGCGTGTTGTAGCATTAACAGTTATTGCTGGAGCAGCAATTGCCGAAGAAGTTGTTGGCACATTTAATGTTGCTGCACTAGAACTTACTATAATAGGTTCGGTATGGCTATGAACGGGCAAATTGGCTTCGGTTAAAGTTGTAGTTTCTGCACCTTGTTTTTCGCCTAAAACAATAGATAATCCATCACCAACAGCAGCTCGACCCCTCAAGTCAGGTAATGCAAATGTAGTTTGTCCATTGCCTCCATAAGTAGTTCCTAAAAGAGAGAATAGTGCCTGGTTTTGGTTAATAGGCAATTCCTGTCCATTGCAAAACGCCCAACCTTTTGGAGCAAAATTTCCTGAAAAAAGTTTAATCTCTCCAAGATAAGGTTGTGCAAAGAGTGTTTTTGTACATAAAAAAAGGACTAGTATTAAAATGTATATTTTTTTCATTATTTTAATTTTTTAGTTGCGTGGTGGGAAAATTCCTTGTAAAGCAATACAGTAAGTTAATGCAAGACAAGGCTGTGTGCTTACGGGTGTTGAACTTCCTGTTGTCGAAGTAGTTACGTTAGACAGTGTTATGTTTGGAACAGCTGTGTTATATCCTGCTACTGGACGAGAAACCCCGTTAAACATTTGTAAAGGTGCAGCAAGAGAAGAGCTTGCAGAAGGCACACTTGATGTTGCCGCACTAGAACTAACTTTAATTGGTGCAACGTGATTGTGTGCAGGTAAATTTTCTGTTGCTAAAGTTGAAGTGCCATCCATTTGACCTAGGTAGATAAGACTTAAACCAGGTCCCTGACCAGGTTGGATAGCCATACTTCCTCTCAGGTCTGGCAAAGCAAAAGTTGTTTGCCCATTTCCTCCGTAAGTTGTTCCCAATAAAGAAAACAGAGCGGTATTTTGACTAATTGACAATAATTGACCTTCACATTTTGCCCACCCTATCGGCGCAAAATTAGTGGGAAAAAGTCTAACCTCGCCAACAAATTGATCTTGTGCAAAAATAGATTTTGCTAACAAAAAGAAAATGATTATTAAGTAGTATTTATTTTTCATATTTTTAATTTAGTTGTTGTTAATTTGGAGAAGGATATATACCGAAAAGAGAAATAATGTAATTCAATCCCAGACGAGGTCTAGAAATACTTACGGGTATTGAATTGCCAACAGTAGATGTGGCAACAGTAGCAATAAGTATGTCAGGAACATTAGAATTATAACTTAAGTTAGGCAAGAAAGTCCTTCCAGAAAATGTTCCTGATGTAGCAATACTTAAAGAAGCAGTTGGAACATTAGTTGTTGCATTCCCATTGTTAACAACAAGTTGCCCTAAATGAGTATGTGAAGGCATATTTGCACTAGACAATGTAATGGCTTCCTGACCACCTGTTTCGCCTAAAGTGCGATTACTTAAACCTGCTCCTTGACCCATTCCTATTGGAACTCTACCTCGAAAATCAGGTAAAGCAAATGTAGATTGACCATCTCCACCATAGGTTGTGCCAATTAAACTAAAAAGCGCATCGTTTTCACTAATAGGTAGTATGCTTCCGTCACAAAATGCCCAACCGGCAGGGGCAAAATTTCCGGCAAATAACCGAATTTCAGCTATGTAAGGTTGTTGTGCAAAAAGTAGCTTTGTAAATAAAAATAAAGCTAATGTTAAAAGTCGAGTTTTTTTCATTTATTTATTTTTTAAGGGGTTATTTGATAAATTAGCTGTTGAATTAATAATTTGAAATCACATAAAAAATTATGCAGATATATATTTAAATGAATATATTCCGAAATATACATTTTTTTTCTATTAGTATCAAAGTTATTAGTGAATATTATGTAATCTTATGGTTAAAAAAATGAATTTAGAATTATCAATGAGATTTGATAAATCGAGTATTTTTTAACTATTTTTGACATAAGCAAAGCAATCAGGAATAGCTAAAAAATCATCAAAATGACTTCAAAAAAATTACTCATTATACTACTAATCCTGTTTTCCTTTTCGGCAAAAGCTTCGTTTATTTTATTGTCAATGGATGAAACGACGCAACAAAATCATCTTAAAGCTTATGGAATTACCTATTGGTGTATTGACAAAAATTACAAAGCCAGTTGGTTACTCAATTACCGTGGGGGTTCTTTTTTATTGGCTGATGCACCCGAAATCCGTAAAGAATGCCAAATTCGAGGCGTGAGTTTTGAAGTGTTGAGCGATGCCGAAACCAATCAAATTCTGGAATTAATTGCCAGTCCTTCTCAAAATATGGAGGCTGTTGTACTAGAAAAAGCACCTAAAGTTGCCGTTTACACGCCTAAAGGGAAACAACCTTGGGACGATGCCGTTACTCTGGTTTTAACCTATGCCGAAATTCCATTTACTCCCATTTATGACGAAGAAGTCCTAAGTGACCAACTAATTCTTTACGATTGGCTTCATTTGCATCACGAAGATTTTACAGGCCAATATGGGAAATTTTACGGTTCCAACAGGAATTCTCCTTGGTACATGGATCAAAAGAAAGATGCCGAAGCTTTGGCAACAAAATTAGGATATAAAAAAGTTTCTGAAGAAAAATTGGCTGTAGCCAAAAAAATCAGAGATTTCGTTATTGGTGGTGGATTTATGTTTGCAATGTGTTCTGCAGCTGATAGTTTTGATATTGCTTTGTCTGCGGATGGAGTCGATATTTGCGAATCTATGTTTGATGGTGATGCAAGTGAACCCAACTATCAATCCAAAATAAATTATGTCAATTCCTTCGCTTTCAAGGATTTTATTTTAGACCGAAAACCGGAGCATTATGAATTCTCGAATATTGATATGACCGAAAAAAGAATGATGATTCCAATGGAGAGAGATTATTTTACCCTGATGGAATTTTCGGCAAAATGGGATCCAATACCTTCTATGCTCTGTCAAAATCACACCCAATTAATAAAAGGATTTATGGGGCAAACAACTGCTTTTGAACCAGCATTTATTAAATCTAATGTGTTGATTATGGGAAGCTGCGAACTCAATGGAGAAGCACGTTACATTCATGGTGAAAAAGGCAAGGGAATGTATACTTTTTATGGCGGACACGATCCAGAAGATTACCAGCATAGAGTAGGTGATCCTGTAACTGTTTTGGATTTACATCCCAATTCGCCGGGCTATCGATTGATTTTGAACAATGTTTTATTTCCTGCAGCTAGAAAGAAAAAACAAAAGACTTAATAAAAATAGTAAAAAAAATAAAATCCCAAAGACCAGAAAAATTCTGGGATTTGGGATTTTTATTTAACACATTGCTTAGTTCTAAATCAATTTGAATTCTTATCAAATTGGTTACAAACTCTTTGAATATGGAATTCCTTTTTAATCTTTTCCATATACTTTTCCATTTGCCTCTTGATTGCCAATCGTTAAATGATAGAGGATTATTCCACGACCTACATCATTAAATTCAACAATTGTATTCTGTCCTTTATCAATGGAAACCTCTCTTTTTGCCAGTAATTGACCTAAAATAGTGAACAATTCTATCTGAGCATTTCCATCTTCAGGTGAAATAATAGACAGATTAAATAATCCTTGATGAGGATTTGGATAAGCTTTTACAGAGAGTTTGTCAACAGCAATTACTTTTGCATTAGTCGATGCGTATTTAGCAGAACTCACCGATGAAATAGATAAGTCATAACAATTAAAAGATAACCCTCCTGTTATTTGCACGTAGTAGGTTGTTCCTATAGTCAATGCATATTGTTTTGATGTTGGAGTTGAACCTGTAGGTATAAGTGCAGGAGTGTTATTGCCGGCAGCATACATATTAAATGTATAATTTACTGTTAGGTGTGAAAGGCTCAATGTATAATTACCAGTTCCTGTAGAAGTAAATTTAAACCAATCTGCGGTATCTGTTGCCAATGCTATTCGGGCATTAATTGTGGTATTAATTGAAATTAATTTAGCTTGGCTCTTACTGTTGTTGCTTTCATATTGATCGCTGCCATTGTCTGTAATTGCTACCACTTTTGAACTGGTACAGCCATTGGCATCTTTTACCCAAACAGTATAGCTACCACTGGAAAGTAATGTAAAATTACCTGATAATTGGTAGGTTCCATTGTCTAGTTTGTATTCATGTGGTGATGTGCCACCACTAGCTGTTGCTGTTATTGTACCTAAACTTCCTCCACAACCTGTGGCATTGGTTTTGACTGTAGTTAACGATAGGTTAGAAGCTGGTTGGGTAATAACATAAGATTTAGTTGCAATACAACCACTTCCAATATCTGTAATAGTTACATTATAATTGGTCCCTGCTCCCAGATTAGAAATATCTTCAGATGTTGATGTTGTACTTCCGGTCCAACTATAAGCAAATCCACTTCCGCTTCCGCCAGAAACCGTAAGGTTGATAGCGCCAGTAAGTGAACCTCTGCATAATACATTTGTAACAACATCACTAACGACTATTGCATTGTAAGTAGGAACACTGGCATTTAGAATTGTTGTACATCCATTATTATCAGTGATTGTCAAGGTATAGCTTCCTGCTGCAAGGCCACTGATATTTTTTTGTGTTGAAGTATAATTTCCTATTCCAGTCCAGCTATATTTTAATGCACCCGAACCTCCGGCCGTTGCTACAGAAATAGCCCCTGTGCTTTGGCCTGAACAAGTACTTTGTACCGTAATTATTGTCGCGGTAAGCAATGCCGGTTGTGCAATTGTTTTTGATACAAATCCAGTACATCCGTTGGAATCTTTAACAGCAATGTTATAAGTTCCTGCTGTAAGGTTGTTGAAACTGAAAGGTAATGTTCCTGGTATGAAAGTTATTCCATCCTTGCTAAATGTAAAAGGAGCAGTACCATTGGCATTGGTAACAGTGATGGTGCCATTGCTTCCGCCAAAACAACTTACATCTGTTACTGAAGCTGCAGGATTAAAGGCTTCTCCTACTGTAAGGGTTATGCTGGCTGTAGTTGAACATCCGTTGTTATCCGTTACAGTAACAGTGTAGGTTCCCACTGGCACATTATTGATGAATGTTGAAGTCGCGCCATTGCTCCATAAATAGGTGTAACCCGGAGTCCCATTCGTAGCGGCAACTGTTGCGTTGTTAGAACAGGCAGTTGAATTGTTATTTATTGTCGCTGTTAATAAAGTGGGTTGAGTTACTTCATAAGAAGCATTAGCTGTACAACCATTAGCATCAGTAACAGTTACAGAATAAGTTCCTGCTGAAAGATCAGAAATCACATCAGTAGTTGCTCCATTGTTCCATAAATATGTATAAGAACCAGTACCACCATCTGCAACGACAAAAGCTGTTCCGGTTGATTCACCAAAACAAAGATTATTAATGCCATCTGCTGTTGCTGTTAATATTGATGGTTCAGTAATGGTAACATCAATTGTTCCGGGGCCATCTGCTTGAGGATCCGTAATATATAGTGTAGAACCATTACCATCAACTAGGGCCAAATGATAGATGCCTGGAGCAAGATCAGTTGGGTCTTCATTATGCGAAACAAAATTGATATCTCCTTCTTTTGTCCACGTATAATTAAATGGAACTTTTCCATAAGTAGTGGTAATATTAATACTTCCATTTGCTGAACCATTGCAGGTTACATCTGTATAGTTGTCTAATGTTATTAAAGTTGGATTACCATCGCATGAATTTGGCACTGGTTGAAAACCTATGGCTGCATCATTATCAGTTCCGTTTGTAAGCCACGGAACAATATCAACTGTTGGTAATGTTAGTTTATTAATGAAATCCTGTGCAGCGGCTGAACCATACCAGTTGCACGAAGCATTTACCGATTGGCTTTGTGTACCATTATTGATGGATAAAATATCGCCTGTAAAACTATTATTGTTTACATTGACTGCTACACCATCAGGTAATTCTCCAAAATTGCCATTTGTATTTTGGATGGCGACTGAATTTGTAAATCCTGAAACTTTATTATTTATAATATTAAAATTCGTTCCAGGTTGCAATCCTGTATGCAAAATCCAAATACCAATTTTATTGTTTGGATTATAATTAGTAACATTAAATTCTATCTCATTTCTTTCAACAACTGCCTGCTTGCTGTTATTCAAAAACCTAATCCCTGATACTGATGCATTTGTTGAGCTGAGAGAACTAAAATCGCCGGTATATGTTAATTTATTATACCTGATGAAAACCTGACTGTTTTGTGTTAAATTATCAAGTGTAGGGGCGATTAAAGCCTGAGGAGCAAAATTGTAACCGGTTACATTTTGATTTATGATGTTTCGTTCAATCCTGGCAATATTTGGTGAACTACCGTCAACACCATTATTTCGGACATAACTTATTACTGGACCACCAGTTGTTTTGGAATCTGTAATTGCATTATCTGTGATGTTAATTTCACAAGGATCTTCTAAATTGTTAGAAGTTACAGCGAAACGGGTGCATTCAATTACTTTATTAAAATCGATAGTTGTCATTTTTGACCTAACTGAGTTTAAAAAAAAGTTCTGACGGTAGGCAGTATTGTTACTCACGTGTAAATTATCTATTCTGTAATCGCCAAAATTCATGTCCGTTTGTGTTCTGTTGGCAATGTCTGAGGAAACTGTAAAGGTGTTATTCAATACCTGTACATTATTAATTCCAGCAACTATGATAGCAGTGTTGCCATTGCTTACTTCTTTTATAAAACGATTTCCAGTAATGAAACAATCGAAAGTAACCAATGGCATTTGAAATTTGCCGTAGATTTGTATTGCCCTATTGTCACTTTTTATTCTGAAAATGTTGTTGGCAATTTTTACATTGTCGAAATCCAATGAATTGTTTGTTTGCTTTACAGCTATATTGGTTAGCGGATCAAATGTCATCCCTTCGATGTTGATATTATTGGCACCAATATCAAAAGAAGTATTTGAAATAATTGTTTCTGCATTTCGGCTACCATTTGCAAGCAACGAGTCACTTAAATCATTTGGAGAAATAAGATAATTGGCACCACGAATCGTTAATGATTTATTAACCGTTCCAGCAGCTGTATAAGTTCCTGCGTCTACATAAATTGTTTCTCCATTTTGCGCTTTGGAAATGGCATAAGGTAGTGTTGCAAAAGGTGCAGCTTTTGTCCCAATATTGTTATTATTACCTATTGCCGAAGTAAATATATCTCCTGTTTTACTATTATCATTTACATAATACGTTTTAAGGGCTGGTTCTTTAATCAATTTATAGGTCCAAAAAGCCCCCCCAGAATTAATACCAAGTAACATTACATTACCGTTTTCTAAAAAAGACACATCATAAGTAATAGAGTTTGGTACGGGAATACTTGGCAATATATAGCCATTTACCGCTTTTGGCAATCCTAAATATGCGCCTGGCCCATTCAAGGTAATTGTCCCTGCATTTTGATTATAAATATAAGTGGCATTAGGGCCATTATGAGGAGCCACAGGTGCTCCACATCGCTCTGAAGCAACACCTTGCCAAGTTTCAAGGTAAGTTTCGGAACCTAAAACATTATTAAAACTTCCGGTTTCATTAAACACATATTTATCATCCATATAGCAGGCTCTGGCTGCTATATCGTTTTGGTTTAAGTACCACCACAAATCTGATCCTGGACTAGGTCCAACTTTTAAAGCTCTCGTTTCTGGAGCTATAATCCAGCTGCCAGCTAGAGAAGTAGTAGAACAATTTTCACTAAATGTTTTGCCCGAATTTGACATAGATACTGATACAATTGCATCAGAATTTATACAGGCTAAATTAGGCGTATTAGAAGCTATGAAATACACTACATTTACATTATTCCCGTTTTTAAGTGAAACAAAAGCTAATGGGTTATCTGAAAGACCAATTACTGTTAGTTTCGAATTCAAGTCTAAATTTTGAGAAGTGATATTGTTATTGTTGCACCAAAAAGTTTCTAAGTTCAAGTTTTGGGACACGTCTATCTGTGAAATATTGTTAATGCCAAAACCAAGTACTTTTAATAATGGGTTCTGGGATACATTTAATTGATTCAATTGATTCCCTCCACATTCTAAAACAGTTAAAGCTTTGTTATTGCTAATATTCAATACTTGAATTTGGTTGTTTTGGCAATATAATTTGGACAAATTTGTGAAACCTTGTATCCCTTCTAAACTTTTTATATTTTTTCCAAATACATTTAATTCTGTAACTGCTTCTGCATCGCTTCTTGAAATAGAAGCATTAATAACGCCGTCTTTATCAATGCCTAAATCGATTAAAGCTTGTTCAAAATTAGGATCTGGAATGATGACTGCCGATTTAATAGAATAATTCAATGTATTGAAATCTAAAGTAATAAGATAGCTCCCTCCTGCAATTGCAATATTATTACCATTTGTATCTAATGATCCATCTGCGCCATTATCACCATAATTAACGGTCCAATCATTATTATTTCTAAATTTAATTTCACCATCACTAAGTGATACAACAGCACTCCATTTATTAGAAATGGCATCGTAGGTGAGTGGCATATCTGGTCCATTCCACCCGTTAGGAGTTGCGGTTCCAACAACTCCCCAATTATCAAGAGGGGTTGGGGTAAATGAATAGGCTTTTGTGATATAATTGTATTTTACATTCCAAAAACCTAGTGTGCCAGTAATGTCTGTTCCAGGCACTGCTGAAACTCCGGTTGGGAAGCCAGGTAAAGCTGAATAACCTGCAGCTGATGCCCAAGTTCCTTCAGTAAATTTAAATCGACCATCACCAACGATTTGAATATTTGTAGCGGTATAAATTCCACCACCATTATTTGTTAACTTTATCACTCCGGCTTCAATCCAATTTCCAAAGGCCGTGCCAGTTAGCCAAACTTTTTTAGCCCCCAATACTCCCTCCGAATTGTCGTATTTAAAAACCTCAAAGCCGCTTGTTCCATTATTCGCGGCAAAGAAAACAGGATTACCTGGTGTTAGCAAGTTCGGGAATGCACCACTAGCACCTGGGTTCATATCCGCTACTATTACAGTATTTGCAGCAGTTCCATCAGTTAACCACAGCTCTGTTCCAGTAGTAGCAGTATTTGCTCTAAAAAGTATTGTGTTATTAGAAAGAACTAAAGAGCTTGGAGAGCTATTAGCAGTACCCGGATTAATGTCTTTTACCAATATTGTTCCAGAAGAACTACCATCACTTTTCCAAAGTTCCGTTCCTGAATCAGCTTTAGTAGCAGAAAAATAAAGAAGTCCATTCCAAAAAATTAACCCTGAGGGATTCGAGTTGGCGGCACCTGGATTAATATCCGCAACCATATTTGTTCCTGCTGCTGTTCCATCAGTTGTCCATAATTCCCTTCCATTGCCATCTAGACCAGCAAAGGCAATATTATCGCCAATTGTTGCTGCGAATTGAGGATAATTATTATTACCTGTTGTTCCTATAGTTTTTACGGATCCTGTTCCAGCAATCGTTCCATCACTTTTCCACAGAACATTTCCCGTTCCGGGTTTTACTATCATCCAATAAAATAAGCCACTGTTAGCAGGCATATACCAACTCGCTACAAATTGATCCAAACCAAAATCTTTAAGTAAATAGGTGCCTGAGGCAGTTCCATCGCATCGCCATAATTGATCAATTCCGGTGCCGGCTCTATCATAAAGATTAAAATATAAAATTCCATTAATAACTTTAAACAAGCCAGTTTCTGGTGCGGTTGTATAACTGCTAAATTCATACACTAAGGAAGTTCCACTTGGTGTTCCATCCGTTCTTCTAATTTGTGTTTTGTTATTGGTGGCGGTCACTCCATAATATACAAATCCGTTCATTTCTGCGAGTTCATATACCGGAACCCGGTTATTTATTGTTGGCTGAAACCTTTCAATTGCAATTGTCCCTGCCTGTGTCCCGTCACTGGACCATATTTCACCA
This sequence comes from Flavobacterium sp., assembly GCF_043780635.1. Lineage (GTDB taxonomy): Bacteria > Bacteroidota > Bacteroidia > Flavobacteriales > Flavobacteriaceae > Flavobacterium. Next base: position 9,023 of record NZ_JAYWCK010000115.1, on the reverse strand, counting down.
TAGTAGGCAGCGTTATCTCCAGCAAAAATTACTTTATTCCCAAGCGCAGTAAGCTTTTCTGCCTTGGTACTAATATAATTGTTGGCTGAAGGAGGAGGGTCAGGAAGATAAGTGAGATTTAATTTGATAGTGCCTCCGGGAGTTCCGTCTGTGCGGTACAAACTTCTGTCGGTAGTCGCACCACCATCGTTTTCATTAAAAAAAGTGTAATTACTCGTTTTAACAATATTTGCAATTGTTCCAGAATTATTTCCAGGAGAAACATCTTTAAGTAATAGTGGATTTTGACAAAAAGCTAGTAAGCCATTAAGAAAAATAACATAGGAAAAGAAAATTTTTTTCATAATAAATAATTTAAATAATGGATACAATCCAAAGGGTTTTTAAATAGGGAAATAACATTAAATATGTAGGAAAAAAAATCTTTGAATTGCTGGGGAGTTAATTCAAAAACTGCAATGAAAATCTTTATTTTTAACAATGATATGTGGGGATTATATCACTAAATAAACTCCTAATTTTATCAGGAATAAATAAAAATAAAAAGTGAATGTAAAAATATTTATTATAAATTATGTTAATTTTTGTAATTATTTTCGTAATAATCGTTTAAACGCATAAAAAATCGTTTAATTGCTAAATTAAACTAATTGCATAACAGTTAGAGGATTATAATTTTATATTTAATAGTAGCTTTACTATTTTGGCATATTTTTGGAGGATAATCATAAAAAAAAAGCTACTTGCTACAGTAGCTCTTAAAAACTAACTTGTTCTGAAATAAGTCGCCACAAACGCACTTATTTCAGAAAGGAACAGGAAATAGATTCTAAATCTACTTATTATTTTCTATCACATAATTCAAAACCTTCGTCATTAAATGAACGCGATCTTTGCCTGTGACATTGTGTTTGTGCATTGGGTAAGCAAAAAAGTCCACTTGTTTTTCGGCCTCAATAAACTTTTTGAGTAAGGCAAAATTGTTTTGCATCACAACAGTATCATCGCTGGTTCCGTGAATTAAAAGCAATTTCCCTTTTAAATTATTCACGTAATTCAAGGTGCTGGCTTCGTCAAAACCCTTTTGATTTTCCGCAGGCGTGTCCATATAACGTTCGCCGTACATCACTTCATAATATTTCCAATCGGTTACTGGTCCGCCGGCAACGCCTACTTTAAAAACATCTGGTTTTCGCAACATTATGGATGTGGTCATAAATCCACCAAAACTCCAACCGTGAATTGCCAAGCGATTTCCATCAACATATGGCAAGGATTTCAAATAATCAACACCTTTCATTTGGTCGTCGATTTCGTTTACGCCCAATCTACCGTGAATCACGCTTTCAAACGCAAAACCACGATTGTCAGAACCGCGATTGTCAATAGTGAAAACTAAATAACCTTGTTCCGCCATCCAATACATCCAAAGATTGGCGCCATCTAAATAGGAATTGGTAATCATTTGAGCGTGCGGTCCACCATAAAGATAGACAAAAACCGGATATTTTTTTGTTGGGTCAAAGTTGCTCGGTTTGATTAATCGAGTGTACAAATCAGTTGTTCCGTCAGCAGATTTTATGATTTTGATTTCGGCAGCTCCCATTTGGTAATCAGCATATTTATTGTCGCTTACCAAGAGAGTTTTAGCTTTTAGATTTTTATTGTATAGCAGCGATACAGAAGGTGTCAAATGATTGGAATATTCATCAAAGAAATAACTACCATCAAAATTTGGAATACAATTATGAACGCCTTGCTCTTTGGTAATCAACGTTTGGTTTCCTTTTAAATCTACTTTGTAGACCAACATATTGGTTGGATTTTCACCTGTCGATTTAAAGTAAATTTCAGTTCCAGCGGAATTACTTCCAATAATTTCTCGAACTGGAAATTTATTATTAGTCAATTGTTTGATTAATTTTCCTTCGATGGAATAATAATACAAGGTATCGAAACCATCTTTTTCGCTTATCCAAACTAAATTATTGGACTTGTTACTTGGAAAAAAAGCATCATGTTCAGGTTCCACCCATTTGTCATTTTTTTCATTGAGAATGGTTCTTACAAAAGTTCCGGTTTGGGCATCATAAACATTAAGGGACATATCATTTTGACCACGATTAAGTTCAGCAATCAAAACATATTTTTCGTCTGGTGTCCAAGAAAGATTGGTTAAATAATCATCTTGATTTCCTCTTGGCGAAATGTAAACGGTTTTTTGGCTTGCCAAATTGTAAATTCCTACTCTTGGTTTCTCGCTTTTCTGACCAATCATGGGGTATTTTATGCTGACTAATTTACCTGGAGTTTCGTTGATGTCCAGCAAAGGATAATCGGCAACTTCAGTTTGGTCTTTTTGATAGAAAGCTAAATACTTGGATTTTGGTGACCAAAAAATCCCATTACTGATTCCAAATTCACTTCTGGCAAAAAATTGTCCTGAAACAATGGCTTCATTAGTTTCATTAGTAACTACGATTTTTTCCTTGTTTTTATTCAGAAAACACAAATTGTTTTTCTCGGTAAAAGCCAGATTTTGTTTGGCTGAATCAAAAGTTGGGTTTTCTGCTGTTTTTGGAGTTTCCTGAATGTTTGTTCCAGATTTGGTTGCCAATGAAAAAGTGAAGTATTTTGTTCCTTCAGTTACTAAAATCGTGTTGGCATCAATCCAAGTAATTCCTGAAAGACTTTTAAGAGTTGTGGCTAATGATTTGTTGATTTCCTCCAAAGTAAGCAAGTCTTTAACTTTGTTGTCCGTTGAGTTTGCGGAAATCATTTTAGTTATCTTATTAGTGAAATACACATAATTATTAGTATTTGGAATCCACTGAAACCCCGATAATTTATCGGCTCTAAATTCTCGGCTTTGTCCTAAAACACCTTGTTCGAGCGTTATTTTTTTGCTTTGGCCAAATGAGGAAATTGCGATAATACAACTTAAGGCCAGAATTAAAATTTTGTTCATATATGTAGGTTTTTAAATGTGGTATAAAAGTACAAAAAGGATGATAATTACAGACTTTTATCAATCTATAATTAGCATCCTTTGGGACAATAAAAAAAGGGAAATTAAACTAAACCCTGCTCATTTTCTTTGTCTAAATATTCCTGAACAATATCTATGGCATTCGTCACCACATCGCTTAAAGCGGTAATAAAACTACCCTCTTCAGCGCTATCAATGGCGTGTCTAATTGCTTCTGTTTCTTTTGGAATAATTTCATAAGTTACAGTTTTACCTGAATTTTTAATTCCTTCCAGTATTAATTCAATGATTTCTTCTTCGGTTCTTCCTCTCAAATATTTTTCTTGTCGAATGATAATGTGGTCAAACATTCTGGCAGCAATACTTGCACATTCTTTGATGTCTTCATCACGACGGTCACCAACACCAGCAATGATTCCAATTTTCTTTGTAGCTTCTACACTCTGTAAAAACTCTTCAACTCCTCTGTAACCGGAAGCATTGTGTGCAAAATCAATTAAAACCTTGAATTTTTTGAATTCAAAAATATTCATTCTTCCAGGAGTTTGAGCTGCACTTGGAATAAATGTTTGCAATGATAAGCTAATATCTTCGGTTTTAAACCCCCACAAATAACTAGCTAATGTTGCCGCAAGAACATTGGCAATCATAAATTTTGCTTTACCACCATGTGTTAATGGAACGTGTGTAGCACGTTCGATTCGGATTTTCCATTCCCCTTTTTTGATCGTAATATATCCGTTTTCATAAACGGCAACCGTTTTCCCTTCGGCACATAATTTTTTGATTAACGGATTTTCTTCGGTCAAACTAAAATAGGCAACTTTACAACTTAGTTCGGAGCCAATTTTTATACAATGTTCATCTTCAGCATTTAAAATTGCCCATCCGTCTTTTTTGATGCTTTTCACCACGGTACTTTTTACGCGAGCCAAATCATCAAGAGTGTGAATATCATTTAGTCCCAAATGGTCTTCTTGAATATTCGTAATTATTCCTATATCACAACGGCTGAAGCCAAGACCGGAGCGCAAAATTCCACCACGGGCAGTTTCTAAAACGGCAAATTCTACGGTTGGATCTCTCAAAACATATTCGGCACTTTGTGGACCGGTAGTATCTCCTTTTTCCATCATATGGTTTTGGATGTAAATCCCATCTGATGTGGTGAAACCCACTTTATAACCATTATTTTTTACAATATGGGCCAGAAGTCGGGTAGTAGTTGTTTTTCCATTAGTTCCCGTAACTGCAATAATTGGTATGCGACAAGTTTTTCCCGGAGGATAAAGCATATCAATAACTGGTGCGGCCACATTTCGTGGTAATCCTTCAGAAGGAGCAAGGTGCATCCTGAAACCTGGAGCTGCATTGACTTCGAGAATAACGCCTCCATTTTCTTTTAGTGGTTGTGTTAAATTTTCGGCCATTATATCAACGCCACAAATGTCTAATCCTATGACTCTTGAAATTCTTTCGGCAAGAAATATATTTTCCGGATGCAACATATCGGTGATATCAACAGAAGTTCCGCCAGTACTTAAATTGGCTGTCGATTTTAGATAAACTATTTCGCCATTTTTTGGAATAGTTTCCAAGGTGTAATTTAGTTTTTCCAATAAATCTTCGGTATCTCGATCAACATCTATTTGAGTCAGAACATTTTCGTGACCATAACCACGCCTTGGATCAAGATTAGTTTTGTCTATTAATTCTCGAATAGTATTGTGGTCATCACCAACAACATGAGCAGGGACACGTTTTGCAGCTGCGACAAGTTTATTATCAATTACTAATATTCTGAAATCAAAACCTGTAATGAATTTTTCTACTATGATACGATTGCTGTATTTTTTGGCGAAAGCCAAACCTGATACAGCATCTTCCCAATTTGTTACATTAATTGATGCACCTTTTCCGTGATTTCCATCCAATGGTTTCAAGACAATCGGGTAGCCAATTTTTTCTATGGTTTCTACCAAATCTTCTTCATCAACGCAAATACTTCCATTGGCAACAGGAATCGAAGCCATATCAAGCATTTTTTTGGTCAATTCTTTGTTGCACGCCATATCTACGGCAATGCTGCTGGTTTTACAAGTTATGGTTGCTTGAAACCGCATTTGATTTACTCCGTAGCCCAATTGTACTAAGGAATTTGTCCCTAATCGTATCCAGGGAATATCTCTGTTCACAGCTTCTTCGACGATACTTCCAGTGCTTGGTCCAAGTCGAACACGTTCCCGAATTTCACGCATTTTTTGTAAATCGGTATCCAAATCATAGGGAACTCCTTTTATTAATGCCTCGGCAATGGCAACTGCACTTTCGGCAGCAAAAAGCCCAACATTTTCTTCAGTATAACTAAAAACAACATTGTAGATTCCAGGAGTTTTGGTTTCTCTTGTTCTCCCAAAACCCGTATCCATTCCTGCCAATGTTTGGATTTCAAGTGCAATATGCTCAATAACATGACCCATCCAGGTTCCTTTTTCCAACCGCATAAAAAATCCGCCACGACAACCTTCAGAGCAGCGATGTTCAATCATTGTTGGGAACATGGTTTCTAATCGGTCTTTAAATCCATCTATTTTATTTGTGGGAGATTGTTCCATTTCCTCTAAATCCAAACGCATTTGGATTAATTTTTTTCTTTGAATGCTCCAAATATTTGGACCACGAAGCGCTTGTATTTTTAATATTTTCATAAAACAGAAAGTTTAATAATAGGATAATGAATTGACAGCAATGTTGTTAAATATTCATTTTAAAAATTTTAATAAAGATGTTTGGGGGTTTTTATCAAAAAAAGTGAATATAATTCAACTAAGTTAGATTTTTAAAGTTTGTTATCAAAATTTATCGGGTTTAAAATTATGAACCTTCATTGGTTATAAATTATTTGAAAAAAAACAAGACTTCAATTGCTCACTTTATGTTTTTAGTTATTTTTACCAAATGAACATACTTGGAAAACTAATAATAATAGGCGGTGCTGTCGACAAAGGAAGTTTTACTGAAACTGATTTTGATAATAGCGCTGCAAAGAACCTGAATTTTTTTGAAACTGGAATTTTAAAAAGAATTATTAACGAGTCAAAACACAAAGAACTATCTCGAATTGAAGTGGTTACGACAGCTTCTAAAATCCCAAAAGAGATTGGTCCTGAATATGTTAAAGCATTAAGTTATTTGGGTGCAAATAATGTTGATATTTTAGATATTGTTAGAAGAGAAGAGGCTTCAGTTCCAGAAATTTTAGAACGATTAAAAGCGGCTGATGTGGTTATGTTTACCGGTGGTGATCAATTGAGACTGACTTCTATTCTTGGCGGAACTCCTTTTCATGATATTCTTTTGGAAAAATATAGAAATGAAGATTTTATTTATGCTGGAACTTCGGCAGGAGCAGCCGCAGCTTCTAATAATATGATTTATCAAGGAAGCAGTTCAGAAGCATTATTGAAAGGTGAAGTGAAAATTACTAGTGGTTTAGGATTTATTGACGATGTGGTTATTGACACGCATTTTGTGCAGCGAGGCAGAATCGGAAGATTGTTTCAAGCTGTTGTTGGTAATCCAAAAGTACTAGGAATTGGACTTGGAGAAGATACAGGCTTGCTCATTACCAATGGAAGACAAATGGAAGCCATAGGTTCTGGACTGGTGATTCTTGTTGATGGACGCGAGATTAAAGATACGAATTTAACAGAAGTCGAATTAGGACAACCCATTTCAATCTCACATCTAGTAACCCACGTGATGAGCAAATATGACACTTTCGATCTCGATACGTATAAAATGACCATCAAGTCTTCGCAATATGTTTAAATAAGTCTTAGGTTTCGGGTTCCAGGTTTAAGTTCAAAAAATTCCAAAAACCCAAAACCTAAGACCCAACACCCAATAAATGAAACTAATTATCCACGGTGGTTTTTTCTCGGAATCATCTACCAATCAAGAGACTAAAGTAGCGAAGCAACAATCTTTAGAAAGAATTGTAAAAGATTCTTATGAGTTTTTGAAAACACATTCGGCTGTAGAAACAGTGGTTTTTGCAGTTTCACTTTTGGAGGATGATGAATTGTTTAATGCTGGCCTGGGTTCTCAAATTCAAAATGATGGAAAAATCCGGATGACTGCAGCTTTGATGGATGGTGTAACCCAGAAAATGAGTGGAGTAATCAATATTGAAGAAGTGAAAAATCCCATTCAGGTTGCGAAAGTTTTATTGAATTATGATGATAGAATTCTTGGGGGAAGTGGCGCAACTAACTTTGCCAGGAGAAATGGTTTTGAAAAATTCTCAACAGAAATACCACAGCGCCGACAAGAATATGAAGCAAAACTTAAAGCTTCAGGAACGGGAACTGTGGGTTGTGTAGCTTTGGACAAAAATGGAAAACTGGCCGTAGCAACTTCAACAGGAGGAAAGGGTTTTGAAATTCCTGGAAGAATATCTGACTCGGCCACAGTTGCTGGGAATTATGCTAACGAATTTTGTGCCGTAAGTTTGACTGGCGTTGGCGAAGATATTGTAAGCAATGCAACTGCAGCCAAGATTGTAACTCGTGTTACTGATGGATTTTCGCTTCAAGATGCTTTCACCAAAACTTTCAACGAATTAAGGCCTTATGATGGTTTTGCAGGAGCAATTGCCATTGATAAAGACGGAAATATGTTTCATCAGGATTCTCATCCCAGTATGGTTTTTGCGAGTTTTGACGGGGAGATTTTTGAGGTTTTTCAGTAATTACACTATTTGGTAACTATATTGTAGTCCAATCGTTCTAGTATAATGCCGCTGTATATTTCATTTAGTTCAATTTTTATTGGACTAATTTGAAATAACTAGCGGTATTAATTCAAGGAAAATCCCAACCAAATAGGAATATGATCTGAAATCATTCTGGCTTCTTGCAAGGTATTGAAATTTTTGTAGAAAGGAATAATTCCCACATTTTTAACGCTGATTTTTGAGGCATTGTAAAACATATTATCAAATTCCGAAGCAAGGCAATTCCCATTTTTAAACTCTTTTTTCAAAGACGTTTTCTGATTGATCAAAATAGATTGATACCCCATTTTCTTCAAAGGATTAAAAACGGTATGCGATTGCGGACAGTTGAAATCACCCACAAAGATCAAATTAAGATTGGGATATTCCTCTGGCAGGAATTTAAAATATTTAATCTCCGTTTCGGGTTGTCTATTTTTAGTTATTGCGTGAAAATTAGCCACTGTAAATTGTTTGTTCTCATACTGAAAAGTACAGAAATAAGGTTCTCGGTCTATTTCTAAATGGTATTTCTTTTCGAGCCAAGCTTTTCCTATTTTCTTGATTTTGCTAGTTTTCCAGAGAAAAGCATAACGCTCGGTTTTGTAGGCACTACTGCTCGTTGGGTCACTGACGACATAATCCCATTTGGCTCCTTTCCGGCTGAGTTCGTCAACTAGTTTGGCTACAGCTTGCGCACCACCATCACCTGCAACGACTTCTTGAATGGCAACAATATCATAATCTCTCAAGGTATTGGCGATATAGTTTATTGTTACTTCAGATTTTGATTTTCCGAAGTTTTCGAGGTTCCAGGAAAGGAGTTTAGTTTGGGAAAATAATGAAGAGGTGAACAATAAAAGGAATAAGAATATTTTTTTCATTTACTGTTTCTTGATGTCTTATGGATTGCTAAAGTTGTTAATAAACCAATACCAACAATTAGATCAACAACATTCCAAATTGTTCTACACAATGCAATTTTTGCAAATGGTTGAATTAAAATTACTAATCCAATATAAAGAAATATTTCATTCTTGTTGTTTTGTTCATTGGCAGAATAAGCTAAATATGCAAATCCTAGCATTGAAGCAAATCGAACAAACTGGTAATAACTGTAGGGCAAGTCTGCAGGGCAGAGAAACAAAAGAATTGATATAACCCGTTGGGTGTAATTAAATTATTTGATTTTTGATATTGTTTATTGGTCTGTCAAAGATAAATTTATTGACATATTGAACTAAAGTTAATGCCGTT
>NZ_JAYWCK010000114.1:0-3017 GCF_043780635.1 Flavobacterium sp. | reverse complement strand
CGCTTGTTTATTTTTGTCATTAGTTTCTTTTTCTCAAGAGGGCACTTCATCACCTTATTCTTTTTATGGAATTGGAGAGTCCAGATTTAATGGGTCAGTTGAAAGTCGCTCTATGGCTGGACTATCAATAGCGCCGGATAGTACACACATTAATTTACAAAATCCTGCTGGTTATGCAAATTTAAAATGGACAGCTTTTACGATGGCCGGAAGTAATAATCGGACAAAACAAAAATCAGGTACTTCAGCAGCAAAAGAACAAAGAAACACATTTGATTATTTATCATTAGGTATACCTTTAGGAAAATTTGGAGCAGCTTTTGGTTTATTACCCTACTCTTCGGTGGGTTATAGAATTGAAAATATTTCTTCAGATGGTTCCCAAAACAACAAACGGTTTAATGGTTGGGGTGGTTTGAACAGAGTTTTCCTTGGCGCAGGATATAGAATACTTCCTAATTTAAGCGTTGGAGCCAATGCGTATTATAATTTTGGAAAAATTCAAACCAATAGTTTGGAGTTTATTCCTTATGTTCCAATAGGATCTCGTGAATTGAATGTTACTGATTTGTCTGGTGTGAATTTTAACATTGGAATGATGTATCAGGCCAAAATCAATAAAAAAATGACGATTTTTAGTAGTTTATATTATACACCAAAAAGTATTTTGGTATCTAATAATACCAGAACTATCGGTACAGTGACTTATAATTCAAATTATGATGTACAAGGGGTAGATGTATTAGATCCTGTAATTTCCAAAACCGATTTGAATTTGCCGCAGAAATGGACTTTTGGTGCGGGAATTGGAGATTCAAAAAGGTGGTTTTTTGGATCTGAAGTTTCCTTTCAGGACGTTGGAAAATTATACAATAGTTATAATACCTTAGACAACGTAACTTACGAAAAATATCAAAAATATAGTTTTGGTGGATATTACACACCTAATTCAAATCCTTTTGTAGGTTATGCAAAAAGAATGACATATAGAGGCGGTTTTAAATACGAAAAAACTGGATTAGTGGTTAATTCTACTTCGATAAACGATGTTGGAATGACCTTTGGATTGGGATTGCCGGTGACAGGTTCTTTGTCTAATGTAAATTTAGGTTTCGAATTCGGGAAAAAAGGAACTACATCAAATAATTTGGTTCAGGAAAATTATTTCAACATAAACATAGGGATTTCGCTTAATGATAAATGGTTTGTGAGAAGTAAATTCCATTAATATTCAAAACCAGTTTTTGTTATACCATTTATGAATATAAATTAATCTAAAAAAGTTTTGGTGTAATTACACTATAACTTTGTTAAGTTCAGCAAATGACTTTACTAAAAAAATATCAAATCCTTGAAGTTGTCACGGTTCTTGCCGTGACACTGTTTTTTGGATGTGAAAGTAATTTTAAGGAAGTTCAAAAAAGTAATTTCACCGAGTTTGTGCCAAGTGGTGAAGCTGAAAATATTAACTTGAAATATACCGATTCAGGTCGAATACAAGTCATTTTGATGAGTCCAAAAATGTTGGAATATGGCAGTGTAGACTTTCCATTTACGGAATTTCCAAAAGGCATTGACGTCACTTTATATGACAAAAACGGCAAAAAGACTTATGTTAAATCAGATTATGCCACTTCTTACAAACTGACAAATCTTATTGATTTGAAAGGAAATGTAAAAATCACTTCTCAGGACGGTCAAGTACTCGAAACCCAACAATTGTACTTTGACCAAAAAAACGAATGGTTTTTTACCGAAAAAAGCTTTAAATTTACAGACCCAAAAGGAGTTTCGAGTGGTCAGGGGATCGATTTCAGTAAAGATTTCAAAGTTATTAATTCACAAAGAATAGCAGGCGAACTCGAATCAAATGAATAAATTTACAATCAAATTATGCAATACTTAAAATACACACCATACCTTTATCTTATTCTTGGAGTAGCATTTATTTATGATGGGATTACAAAATGGAATGATACAACCGCAACGCCAAAAATTAGTCTTTTTATCGGAGGCTTGGCGATTTTTATGTTTTTTTTCAGAAGAAGATTTGCAAAGAAACTCGAAGACCGAAATAAAAAACCCTGATTATGGAAATTAGTATTATCATATTGTGCCTAATACTATGTGCCTTTTTCTCAGGAATGGAAATCGCCTTCATTTCTTCCAATAAAATTTATCTCGAAATAGAGAAAAAACAGGATAGTTTCATCTCTAACATCCTAACAAAACTTACCGAAAAGCCTTCAAAATTTATCGCAGCCATGCTCATTGGAAACAATATTGCCTTAGTGGTTTATGGTTTTTTTATGGGCGATTTATTGATGCGTTGGATAGATTTGTTGAGTTTTCATTTTTCCGAATTTTTGAGTTTGATAATTCAAACGCTGATATCAACCATGATTGTTTTGGTTACCGCCGAGTTTTTGCCTAAAGTGTTCTTCCAAATTTATGCCAATTCATTGATGAAGTTTTTCGCGCTTCCTGCTTATGGTTTTTATATTTTGTTTTATTTTATTTCCACTTTTTTTATCTGGGTTTCCGATTTTGTTTTGGTGAAATTTTTCAAAACCGAAGGAGATCAGATACCGCTCTATTTTAGCAAAGCAGAACTTGGAAATTATATTACAGAACAAATGAGTACTGTGGAAGATAACGAAGAAATGGATTCTGAAATTCAAATGTTTCAAAACGCACTAGACTTTTCAGGAGTGAAAGCTAGAGATATTATGAGTCCCAGAACCGAAATTGTCGCAATTGATTTATTTGATTCTGTTGCTGAATTGAAAGATTTGTTTATCGAGACTGGTTATTCTAAAATTGTAGTGTATCAAAATTCGCTCGATGATATTATTGGTTACGTCCATTCATTTGATTTGTTCAAGAAACCCAAAAACATCAAATCCATTGTAATTCCTGTGGAATTTGTTCCTGAAACAATTTACATTAAAGATGCCATGGATTTACTTACAAAAAAACGAAAAAGCGTGGCCGTTGTGCTGGACGAATACGGAGGA
>NZ_JAYWCK010000113.1:0-15040 GCF_043780635.1 Flavobacterium sp. | reverse complement strand
GCAATAAAAGGCTCGTCAGTAATATCTCCTTTTACAAAAGTGTAATTGGACTCTTTTTCAATATCGGTGATATTTTCCAGATTGCCCGCATAAGTAAGGGCATCCAAATTATAAATATGGTATTCCGAATATTTTTTTACAAATAGACGAACGACATGCGAACCAATAAATCCTGCACCACCGGTAATCAATATTTTTTTCATTTTTTTTATTTTTCTTCTTGCTTCTTTCTTCTTGCTTCTTTCCTCTTTCTTCTTTGCCCTAAAACCTTTCTTCTGAAATCTGCTATCTGCAACCTGCCTTCTGCAACCTGCTATCTGCCTTCTGCAACCTTTCTTCTGAAATCTGCTATCTGCAACCTGCCTTCTGAAACCTGCCTTCTGCAACCTGCCTTCTGCAACCTGCCTTCTGCAACCTGCTATCTGCAACCTGCAACCTGCTATCTGCAACCTGCCTTCTGCAACCTGCCTTCTGCAACCTGCTATCTAAAGACTACAACTTCCCGTCAGCCCTATCTCCCAAAACCCCTTTCACATCATAAAGAATGCTGTTCTGCTTTCGGAGGGCACCAATATCTAAACTTAAAAATTCCTGATGTGCCACGCCTAAAACCAGAGCGTCAAAAGTTACTGTTGGCATTTTGTCGCTGATGGTTAATCCATATTCATGCAACACCTCGGCCGGATTGGCCCAAGGATCATAAAGACTCACTTGAATTCCATAATCTTCCAATGCTCTGACAACGTCTACAATTTTAGTATTGCGTACATCAGGGCAATTTTCCTTGAAAGTAATACCCAACATCAACAAACTGGCTCCGTTGATGGTGATTCCTTTTTTTATCATCAACTTGACCACCTGCGAAGCTACATAATCTCCCATGCTGTCATTCAAACGGCGTCCTGCCAGAATTATTTCGGGATGATACCCCATTTCTTGTGCTTTTTGAGCCAAATAATAGGGGTCAACGCCAATGCAGTGTCCACCAACCAAACCGGGCTTGAACGGCAGGAAATTCCATTTAGTTCCCGCTGCTTCCAGCACGGCATGGGTATCGATTTCTAAAATATTGAATATCTTTGCCAATTCATTGACAAAAGCAATGTTGATGTCGCGCTGTGAATTCTCAATTACTTTAGCGGCTTCCGCCACTTTTATCGAAGGTGCCAGATACGTTCCGGCAGTAATCACTGATTGGTATAATTGATTGACTTTATGTCCGATTTCAGGAGTGGAACCCGAGGTGACTTTCAGAATTTTATCCACGGTATGTTCTTTGTCGCCGGGATTGATTCTCTCGGGAGAATAACCCGCAAAAAAATCAACATTGAATCGCAAACCCGAAATTCTTTCCAGTACTGGCACACATTCCTCTTCAGTAACTCCCGGATAAACGGTAGATTCATAAATGACAATGTCTCCTTTTTTCAATACTTTGCCAACAGTTTCGCTGGACTTGTACAAGGGGGTTAAATCAGGGCGATTATTTTTGTCCACTGGCGTGGGAACGGTAACGATAAAATAATTACAATCCGCTATTTCGGAAAGGGTTGAAGTACAATACAAACCATTGGCATTCGTCGGAGTTTCAACTAAAACCTGCTGTAAGCTGGTAGAATCAATCTCGAGCGTACTGTCATTACCTTGTTTAAGGGCATCGATTCTGGATTGATTAATATCAAATCCCACCACTGAATATTGGGTAGCAAACAATCGTGCCAAGGGCAATCCTACGTATCCCAAACCGATTATAGCTATTTTTATGTCTGTATTCAATTTTTATTTTTTTTGTTTACAATGATTGAAACCTAGTTTTTTATTCATTTTTTTATTTAGAAGCCAACCTTTCCTATATTTCATTACCCACAACGATTAAACAGTTAACCGCTTAACCAAAAACACTTAACTTTTAAATCAAGCCCCTATTCCCTGATATACAAATCCAATAGCCTCTAATGCTGTCTTATTCAGAATATTTCTTCCGTCAAACACAAAGGCTGGTTTTTGCATACCATCATATAGTTGCTGCCAATCATAGTTTATAAATTCATCCCATTCCGTAAGTATGGCAATTGCATGTGCCGCCTTGCATGCCTCATAAGGACTGTCAAAAGAACTTATTGCATTAGCATTTTTATCGGAAGTTCTGGTTTCTAAATAATCAAGATCATTCAACACTTTTTTATGGGACACTTTGGGATCATAAACCGCAATTTTGGCTTGTTCGTTAATCAAATCATTGGCCACATAAATTGCAGCTGATTCCCTGGTATCATTAGTGTCTTTCTTGAAGGCCCATCCCAAAAATGCAATCTTTTTATCGGCAACAGTGTTGTAAAGTGTTTGCACTATTTTATTGGCAAACCTTTTTTTCTGATGGTCGTTCATGATGATTACCTGTTCCCAATAATCGGCCACCTCGTTTAGTCCATAGGATTTGGCGATGTAAACCAAATTCAGGATGTCTTTCTGGAAACAAGAACCTCCAAAACCAACAGAAGCTTTGAGGAACTTAGAGCCTATTCTACTGTCCGTTCCTATGGCTTTGGCCACTTCATTGATGTCGGCACCTGTTTTTTCGCAGAGTTCTGACAACGAATTGATAGATGATATTCTTTGTGCCAAAAAAGCATTGGCAGTCAGTTTCGATAATTCCGACGACCACACATTGGTAGTCAATATTTTTTCGGGAGCCACCCAATTGGAATAAACATCCACCAAGGCTTGGATCGCTTTTTGACCTCCTGCAGAGGGATCTCCACCAATCAATATCCGGTCGGGATTCAACAAATCCTGAACAGCCGTTCCCTCGGCAAGAAACTCCGGATTGGAAAGAATCTGAAACTGCACATGATTCCCTGTATTGTCCAGAATACTCTTGATGGCTTCTGCAGTTCGAACCGGCAGAGTCGATTTCTCTACTACTATTTTATCGTCTTTGGCAATTTTGGCAATTTGTCTGGCGCACAATTCGATATATTTTAAATCGGCAGCCATTCCTTTACCTT
This sequence comes from Flavobacterium sp., assembly GCF_043780635.1. GTDB lineage: Bacteria > Bacteroidota > Bacteroidia > Flavobacteriales > Flavobacteriaceae > Flavobacterium. Next base: position 12,032 of record NZ_JAYWCK010000113.1, on the reverse strand, counting down.
TACCATAGGTTTTTGTAGGTGTGTTTACCGATATAAAAATGATTTGGGCTTCATCAATCGCCTGATCCACATTGGTCGAAAAAAACAGGTTTCGTCCTCTGGCCTCGGCAACAATAGCGCTTAATCCTGGTTCGTATATGGGAATATTATTTTGGTCTTCATCGTTCCAGGCTGCAATACGTTCAGCATTCAAATCGACCACCGTAACCTGAATGTGAGGACATTTCTGCGCAATAATAGCCATCGTTGGCCCACCTACGTATCCTGCTCCGATGCAACAAATTTTTGTAATTTTCATTTTCTTTATTATATTTTCTATTCCTTTTTTCTTTTCTTTCCTCTTTGTTCTTGCTTCATTCCTCTGCAACCTGCCTTCTGCTACCTGCTACCTGAAACCTGAAACCTGCTACCTGCCTTCTGCTACCTGAAACCTGCTACCTGCCTTCTGCTACCTGCTACCTGCCTTCTGCTACCTGAAACCTGCTACCTGCCTTCTGCTACCTGAAACCTGCTACCTGCCTTCTGCTACCTGCCTTCTGCTACCTGAAACCTGTTACCTGAAACCTGCTACCTGCTATCTGCCTTCTGCTACCTGCCTTCTGCTACCTGAAACCTGAAACCTGCTAACTGAAACCTGCCATCTCTAATCTGCAATTCCCCCTTTAGGGGGTTAGGGGGCCAAATTCTCCCAATACCAACTCACAGCTTCTTTCAACCCTTCTTGCAAAGAAAATTGCGGATCATAACCCAACAACGCCTTTGCCTTTTCGATACTAGCCAAAGAATGGGGAATATCGCCAGCCCGATTGGGACCATATTCTATAGCAACAGTAGCAATTCGAGGATCGTATTCCGCCAAATAGTCTTTTAAATAGTCCACCAAATTATTCAGGGTATTTCGGTCGCCGTAAGCCGTATTATAAACTGTATTGACGGCTGCCGGATTTAGGGTATTCATCGCAAGTTCATTCATTTGTATCACATTGTCGATATAAGTGAAATCACGCGAATAGTTTCCATCACCGTTTATAACAGGGCTTTCGAGCTGCATCAATTGCATCACAAATTTTGGAATAACGGCGGCATAGGCTCCTTTAGGATCTTGTTTCCGTCCAAAAACATTAAAATAGCGCAAGCCTATAGTTTCCAATCCATACGTTCGGCTGAATATTTCGGCATAGAGTTCATTGACGTATTTGGTAATCGCATAGGGCGAAAGTGGTTTCCCGATAACATCCTCCACTTTTGGCAATCCTTCTGAATCTCCATAAGTCGAAGAGCTGGCAGCATACATAAATCGTTTCACCTTAGCGTCGCGAGAAGCTACGAGCATATTCAAAAAACCAGAGACATTCACGTCGTTAGTGGTAATGGGATCATTAATAGACCTTGGTACAGAACCCAAGGCGGCCTGATGCAAAACATAATCCACGCCCTGCACCGCATTTTGGCAGTCGTTTAAATTGCGAATATCGCCTTCTATCAGACGAAAGTTTTCGTTAGTTATAAAATCCTTAAGATTGTGACGGTGTCCTGTAGCAAAATTATCCAAACAAACTACCTGATGCCCTTTGGCTAAAAAATAGTCACACAGATTGGAACCTATAAAACCCGCTCCGCCAGTAATTAATATAGTGCTTTTTGTATCTTCTTTCATCCTTTTACATTTAAAACAAACCTCTTATCGGATTTGTTTTTTTCTAAATTGGCCTATAATCTTTTCTAAAACACTTTTTGGCTTATCATCATCGTTGTACCCGTTCGAGTAGGTTGTACTTCCGTAGCCGTAGCCATAGCCGTAGCCATAACCAGCTCCGTACTTGGCTTTATTCTGGAATCCATTCAATATAATGCTGGTATTGTTGAGTTCACCTCGTTTTACCCTATTGTTGAGTAAGGTAATCATGTCTTTCTTGGTGAAGTTCTGTCTTACGATGTATAAGGTAACATCGCAATATTGGGCTAGTTCCAGGGCATCCGAAACCAAACCAACAGGCGGTGTATCTAAAATGATATAATCATATTTATTCTTTAACTCTTCAAACATCTCCTTCATTCCGTCACTCATAATCATCTCGGCGGGATTAGGTGGGATGGGTCCGGAAACAATCACGTCCAGAAAAGGAATGTGAGTGGGAATTATAATTTCCTCAAGTGTTTTTTGTTTGATGAGATAATTCACCACACCGATTTCATTCGACAAATTGAATTCTTCAAACATTTTGGGTTTTCGTAAATCCAAGCCGATAATTACGGTCTTTTTTTCGCTTAAGGCAAAGACCGTGGCAATGTTCAGCGAGCAGAATGTCTTTCCTTCCCCGCTGACTGAGGAGGTAATCATCAGCGTTTTGGCTCCATCCAATTTTTGTTGTTTGTACAGAAACTGGAGTGAAGATCGAATGGCTCGAAATGATTCGGACAAAGCCGATTTTGGCTTTTCAAAAACCGCTAAATTGGTGTTATCCTTACTCAAACCAATGACTCCTATCAACGGAATCTTAGTCAGTTTGTTGATGTCCTCTGTGTTTTGAATGGAATTGTTGATGAAGAAAATGGCAAAAACAAAAAGCAAAGGAATCAATAATCCGAGGAATAAGGCCAGCACATAGTTGACAGATGTTTTCGGACCAATAAGTCCGCCACCAATATCTTTTGCGGGATCAATAAAGTGAATATCTGAGAGTGATGCCGCTTTCACAATATCGGCTTCGCTTCGTTTTTGAAGAAAAGTGCTGTATATATTGTCGCTTAAATCGTATTTACGTTTGATTTTAATCAGTTCCTGTTGGTCTTCCGGAAGTTGCTTGATGGTACTTTCGGTTTCATTGATTTTACTGGTGACCATAGCCAGATCAAACTGCAAGGAAGATTTGGCTGTAGCAATATTTTCGAGTAACACCTTTTTTACAGCTTCCATCTGATTGTCAAAATCTCTGAATATCTTCTCGCTTTTTACAGCATAAGCCATCTCTGATCTTTGGGTGGAAAGCGAAATTAATTTCGAAACATTCACAACAATATTAGGATCTTCAATTCCCGCCACCGAAGGCGCCGGAAGCTTGCCATAATCGTCACTGCTTTTTAAATAAGATTTTAAGGAATTATAATAGGCTATTTTTCGGCTAATCTCATCTTTCTTTACATCAAATTCCAATGCTTTATCTGAAAATTTAGAACCGTCTCCCTCAATGTTATAGATGTTTTTATCTTTACGAAAATTCTTTAATTCATTGGTCGTTTCTTTCAGTTGCGACTCCATGGCCACAAGCGTGCTATCAATGAATTGAATGGTGTTAGTGGCAAATTGGTTTTTGCTGTCCAGTTGTCTTTTGATGAGCATTTTGACAGTCGAATTCAGATATTCGACCATTCGGGCTTTATTAGTACCCTGCATTCCCAGTGTAATAATGGACCCTCCTTTATCATCCGACTTCACATTGATTCCTCTGTAACCGGAAACAGTACCGTCAAAATCATTGAATTGGACAAAATATTCGTTCCCTATATAAAAACCGGGATTGTCTTTTATCTGGAGTTTCCAATTCAAAAAAGGCAATTTAACGGGCGCCCCCACTTTGTATCTTTTGATAAAATCCCCATGAGCAACGGCGGTACTGCTATACGAATTGTCTGCATAGGTAATAAGAGAAACCGAATTACCTGCAAAAGGAATTCTTATTTGATATTCGTTTTCACTTAGGAATTTAACGCCAATGAGAGTTCCTGCGAGCTGCCCTTTGGTTTTGTCGATGTTGACATAAAAAGGCACGGCGCCATAAGCGTCGACCAAATTGTATTTTCCCTGTGCCAAATACCCTATGTAATATTGCAGTTTATCCACAACCAACTCGTTATGAGAACGCGATTGCAAGGTTGTCGCCACCGTTTGTACCTGATCAGAAGTGCCTCCCCAATTAAAAACCAGACTGGTATTAGAGGTAAACAGCGGATTACTTTCTTCCTTCACGGAAATCATGGACTCCATGGCATAAATCTTTTCCTTACGGATATTCACCTGATAGGCTATGGTGAAAGTAATAGCCAAACTCAGTAAAAACCATCTCCAGTAACTTCCAATTTTGATCAGGAATCCCTTGAAATCAAATCCAGAGTCGGCTTCAAAAATAGAAAAATCTTTTATATCTAACATTTTTGACTTTTATTATAATTTTAATAGTACTAAGGTGGTCGTAAATAGCGAAATCAGGGTGATTATGGTACCTATAGATTCTATACCTGTTTTTCCCGTTCCCCAGGTTTTTTGCTTGAGCGGTTTTACATAAATATAATCATTGGGCTGCAAATTATAATAAGGAGACTGCATCACATTGATGTCCGTAAGGTCAATATCGTGTATCTCCGTTCCGGTAGGCAACTGCCGAATGATTGTCACTGCTTTACGGTCTCCCGTTATGGTAATATCCCCTGAATTAGCGATGGCTTCCATAATGTTGACGTGATCCTGAAATAAAAATTTGGTTCCCATACTGCCCACTTCACCATTAATGGTGTATTTGAATCCGGCCAATCGTACGAGGACAAAAATATTGGCTTCTTTTTTAAAATACTCGTCTAAGAGTTGTTTCTCGATTTTCAACCTTAATTCTTCCACCGTAAAACCAATGGCGTTGATTTCTCCTAAAACCGGAATACGGATATTGCCATGATCGTCTACCGTATAGCCCGAAAAATACAAAGAAGACGCTCCATTATCGGTTTCGCCTTTATTGGTGGGATTAAAAATAGCAACTAGTTTGGGATCATCGGCTTTGATGGTGATGCTTAAAACATCATTCACCTGAAGGCGGTAAGGTTTTAACATTACCTCCGAAATGGGAACATCGGCTGGGGTTCCGCTTTTATTTTGGAGATAAACAAGGTCTTTGACAGGAATGCAAGAAGTAAAAAACAGGCTAATTCCCAGCAATATATAGAGTACGGATTTGTTCATTTTTATATTTTAGATAACAAATATAGCTTTTCATTTAATAATTTAAAAATATCGCCATTCATTAAATGGATTAATTATTTTTGGCTTGCCCACACAATAAGAATATTTTGAAAAAACAACCCAAAACCCACAGCCAATAACCGACAACCGCTAACCCACAACCGACAACCGACAACCGATAACAGATAACCGATAACCGATAACCGATAACCGACAACCGCTAACCCACAACCCACAACCGACAACCGATAACAGATAACCGACAACCGCTAACCCACAACCGCTAACCCACAACCGACAACCCACAACCGACAACAGATAACCCACAACCCACAACCCACAACCGCTAACCCTTAAAAGACTTCTCAAACGGCACACGCTGCAGAATACTCCTTCCTAAAGTGACCTCATCGGCATATTCCAGTTCATCTCCCACGGATATTCCCCGGGCAATGGTAGAGGTAATGATGTTGCAATCCTGTATTTGCTTATAGATATAAAAATTGGTGGTATCCCCTTCCATAGTGGAACTTAAAGCAAAAATAATCTCGTTGACATTTCCTGATTTTACTTTCTCAACCAAGGTATTTATATTCAGCTGACTGGGACCCACTCCGTCTATAGGCGATATCTTTCCTCCTAAAACGTGATAAATCCCTCTAAATTGTCCTGTGTTTTCGATAGCCATTACATCGCGAATATCTTCAACAACACAAATAATCTGGTGGTCTCTCTTATTGTTAGAACAAATTTCGCAAACGGCCGCATCCGAAATATTATGGCAGCTTACACAAAAATTGACATCTTCGCGCATGGTCGTCAGCGCCTGAGCCAGAAAACCGGTATGTTCTTTGGGCTGCTTTAATAAATGCAACACCAGCCGCAAAGCCGTTCTTTTACCTATTCCCGGTAATTGAGCCATTTCGTTGACTGCTTTTTCTAAAAGTTTTGATGAAAATTCCATAAAGACAAATGTAGTAATTTGTTTGGAAAGGTGAATCGGTTAGAATATGGTTAATCGGTTAGGAAAAGTTCAACCGATTAAGAAAAAGGTCACGCTGGTGAAATAAAAATAGTAATAGTAACCCGTTAGGTGTAATTAGTTTTTAATGGTAATTTTTCGTCAGTTCGAGTAATCCCGCTTTTGGGCGGGATTGTATCGAGAACAAGAAAAATTTCGTTAAAAACGATTGTCAATACACGTCACTTCGATTTCCACGTTTTTTATCGGGCTGTATCGAGAAGTTTTGTTTCGTTTTTCCCCTACCCTAAAGGGTGAAGAAAAAAACCTATAACCATTCTATAAATAAATTCCTCCCTTTAGGGCAGGGGTAAAGAATTTATAAATTCCTCCCTTTAGATTCGTTTTTTCTTTTTTCCCATACCCTAACGGGTGAAAAAAAAACCTATAACCATTCTATAAATAAATTCCGCCCTTTAGGGCTGGGGCAAAGAATTTATAAATTCCTCCCTTTAGGGCCGGGGAAAAGAATTTATTGATTCCTCGATATTCCTCTAACCGCATTATAAAAGCTAGAAGCGATGAACCCACAACCGATAACCCACAACCAATAACCTACAACATACAACCAACAACCCATCCCCCCTTTAGGGAGCCAGGGGGCAACCCACAAAAAAAGAGGCTTTCGCCTCCCTTTTTATTTCTTAAAAATAGTCTTATACCAAGGCTTTTTCTCCACATTGACACCGTAGCCATAACCGCCATAGCCGTAACCATAACCTCCATAGCCATAGCCTTTATTAGTCTTTGTATCATTGAGTAATAAAGCCATATTAAGTAGTTTATTTTCTTTGTACAGTCTTTCGGGAATGGGAAGCATTCTTTTATCCAGATAATTGGCACGGACCACATAGATCGTTGTGTCGGCATATTTGGCCAAAATCAAAGTGTCCGTCACTAAACTTACGGGAGCCGTATCAACGATAATATAATCGTATTCCTGTTTCAGTTGAACAAAGAGTTCATCTAACTTTTTGGTCATCAGCAACTCCGCAGGATTTGGAGGGACAATTCCTGAGGGAAGCACATAGAGGTCTTTATATCCTTTTTGTTTCACAATATAATCCTGAATGTCTACATTTTTGGAAGACAAATAATTAGTCAGTCCATAATTATGAGGCACTTCAATATATTCATCTAATTTAGGATTTCTGATATCCATTCCAATCAAAAGCACTTTTTTACCTGAAAGGGCAAAAATAGCTGCCAGATTCACCGCTATAAATGTTTTTCCTTCACCGGGAATGGTTGATGTCATAAAAATGGTTTTGGCCTTGCCTTCCGGAGCCTGATTCAACATAAAGTCGATGTTGGTTCTGATAATACGCAAGGCTTCGGCTGAGCTGGTTCTGCTTTCCGGTTCAATCAATTTAGAATCAGATTCTGAATTGGGCAGGTCTCCAATAAAAGGAATTTGTGTCTTTCCGACGAAATCCTGTTGACTTTTTATCTTGGTATCTAACAGGTCTTTTAGGTATAGAATTAAATATGGAATCAGTAAACCCAATAATAAGGCGGCTAAATAAATAATGTTCTTTTTGGGAGAAACCGGTAATTTCAATCCTTTCGCATCGTCTATCACTCTCGCATTAGGCTGGGTTGCGGCCAAGGTAATGGCCGTTTCTTCTCTTTTTTGAAGTAAGTACAGGTACAATTCTTCTTTTACCTTTTGTTGTCTGGCGATTACCCTAAACTGGCGTTCCTGAACCGGAATTTTGCCTATTTTAGAATTCATCAGTCCTTCTTTGTTATTTAAATCCCTCTTTTGAATGGCTAAAGTGGACTGCAGACGGCTTAAACTAGCCACTACATTGGCTTTTAGTGAAGAAATTTGCTGGTCTAATTTAACTACTGAAGGATTCGCTACCGTAGCTGATTTCAGGATTCGGTTGCGTTGTAAAACCAATTCATTATAGGCACTTATCAGTCCGGAAGCATCCCCCTGGCCAGCAATAATATTGGACGGCAGCAAATCTGCATTGGTGCTTTTTTTCATGTAATCGAGCATCGAAGCGACCACATTCATCTGAATTTCGGTTTCGGCCACTTTTTTATTGTAGTCACTGGATCCTTCAATAAAAAGCTTAGCTTCGGATTCGATATCCGTCAGATTATTCGATTTTTTAAAACTTTCGACATCCTGCTCGACTCCACCCAACTCCTGAGTAATTAAAATCAGTCGGTTCGCAATAAATTTTGAAGTGCTTTCCGAAATAAAATTCTTGTCGGCAGCAGCATCCTCATTGTAAATCTGAATCATATTATCGAGAAAATCCTCTGCTTTATTCACCACTGGATTGGTTAATGAAATTTCAACCACACTGCTCGTTTTACTTATCGAAGTCACTTCCAGTTGTTTTTGAAAACTTGCCACTACATTTTCAAAGGGGCTGACCAAAATATCAACCGATTTGTCGTCGTTTTTATACTTAAATCCATTGCCGTTCAAAGAGGTAATGACCAAATCTACATTCTTGGTGGCAATGAGCTCCCCATAGCGGAATTCTTTTTTATTCTTTAAAATTACAGGCACGGAATCAGTCTCCGATTCACTTTCCAAGCTAAACGTATTGGGTGTTAACTCCGTAAATTTAAGCCTCATCTGATCAGTGTAAAAATCGGGTTTGACATTGCTGAAATTAACTGTAATGGGTGTTTCTTTGTAAATTTCCCTATCGACAATTTTTCCTTTCATCACTAGACTGGTGTTGAAATTCAGTTTTCTGACCACGCTTTCGACCAGGGTTCTCGACTTTAAAATTTCGACTTCATTGTCCACATTGCTTTTCATACCCGTACCCAGACCCATATCGGCAAAAGCAGAAAGTTCCGAGAGCATACCGCCTTTCTTGTCGTCTTTAACCAGGATGGTGGTGGCTGCCTTGTATTGGGGAATGGTGTAGCGCAAGTAAGTAAAGGCTGCAAAAAGACAGACAGCCACAGCTAATGCAAACCATTGCCAATGAACAAGATACTTTTCTAAAATAGTTCTTAAATGAATATCATCTTCCTGATATTCGTCGGACATAAAATTATCTTCCATGAAAAAAATTATTTGGTGGTAGTAATGATTAGGGTGATTAGGGTAATGAGCAGAGAGCTAATGGAGATAATCACTCCGGTATTGGCTCCCACAGCCGCTCCGTTGATTCGGACTTTGTTGGGTTCCACATAGACTACATCATTCTGAGCCAGATAATAAAAAGGGGAGTTGATAAAATCAGCCTTGGTAATATCAACTCGATTATAGGATTTTACCCCATCCACTTCTCTTATGATCAGAATATTATCTCTTTTACCGTAGATGGTCAAATCTTTGGCCAGTGTCAAAGCCTCTATCAGCGTAATCCGCTCTGAAGCCACATTGTAGGTGCCTGGTACCATAACTTCTCCCTGAACCGAGACTTTAAAGTTCATGATGCGCAGGTTGACAATGGGGTTTTTGATGTATTTTGAGATTTTGTCCTGAAACAATAGCAGCACTTCAGATCGAGTCAGTCCGCCCAGCTTGAGTTTTCCCAAAACCGGGAAATCAATATAGCCTCCTTTATCGACTAAATAAGACTGCATCACTTCCTGTCCTCTCATTGCATTGAGAGTGTTGGTAGAAGCCACACTAATAGAACTCAAATTAAAAGGGATTGCTGTTTCAGGATCTTCTGCTGAAACAATAATCATCAGCAAATCATCGGGCTGAATTTTTATCTCATAGGAATTTGATTTTTCCCCAGAGGCCATACCATCAATATTTTGATAATAGACCAAATCCTTTTTAGAAGCACAGGAAAAAAATAAAACAGCAAAAAGAAAGGGAATTGATTTTTTTAATAAAAAGATAACTTTCATAAATAGGTATTATTTGTTATTGATGAGTCCCGATACATTGGGAGAAAAAGAGGTTTTTAAATGGGTGCCTTGATCTATATGTTGTAAAACTTTGTGCTGTCCGAGAGAAACTTATGTCTACTATGGCTCGCTTGAATCAAAGATTCTGTTTTAAACCCGGAAATTACTATTTTTTCAGAACGGCAAAGATAAGCAATGCGATTTGACAATTGGCCTTAAAATAAAAGGAATCCCATTTCGACTAGTATTTTTCCGCAATAAAAAAGGGTCTGGAGTGCATTTCGCAAGCTTCCGTCTTTGGGAATCCGCCCAACCGGATAACAGCCACCTGCTACCTGCTACCTGCTACCTGACAACCACTCACAATTCACCATTCACCATTCACAATTCACCACTCACTAATACACATTTTCATCCTTTTTTAACACATCAAAGATGGTTTTCCAGATAATCTTTATATCCAACATTAAACTCCAGTTTTCGATGTACCAGATATCATGATCCACTCGGTCTTTCACATCGACATATTTCTTGATTTCACCTCGGAGCCCATTGACCTGAGCCCAGCCGGTGATGCCTGGTTTGGCATAATGCCGCACCATATAGTTGTTGATTAGTTCTGAATATTGATTTGTGTGCAATAACATATGCGGACGTGGCCCTACCACGGACATATTCCCTAATAATACATTGAAGAACTGCGGCAACTCATCCATACTGGTTCGACGCAAAAAGGAACCTACTCGGGTTACCCTCGTATCATTCTGAGTGACCTGATCCTTTTCAGCTCCGCTTTCTACACGCATCGTCCGGAATTTATAACATCGAAATGGCAGATTGTCCCTGCCCGATCGTTCCTGCACAAAAAATACAGGTCCCGGCGAAGCTCCTTTAATCAGTAATATCAGGATAGGGAACAGCCACGGAAAGATAAATACAATGATAAACAAGGAAAAACAAAAATCAAATAGCTTCTTGATTACGCGATTGATTGTTATTTCAAGCGGTTCTTTGCGCAGCATCAGAACGGGGACATTCCCGTAAAATGAGATTTCGACCTTGTGAGAATGGGTGTACTGTTCGAAATCAGGAAGGAACTTGATACGGACCATATAACGTTCACAAATGGTGGTGAGGGCATTGATGATTCCAATTTTGCTGATGTGCAGGGCGATGTATATTTCGTCTACCTTTTCAGCAATAAGATAATTTTCGATCTCCGAAAATCGACCCAGAAAAGGAGCCGAAAGTATGGTTTTTTTATCAGCATTATCATCAAAAAAACCCATTACCCTATATCCATAGGTTAGGTCTTTTGACAGGATCTTGTTCATGCGTTCCCCAGTTTCATTGGCTCCTACAATAACTACTTTTCTATAGTTATAGCCCTGGGTCCGTATGTACTTCAGAACCTTCATAAACATAATACGAAAGAACACCAGAAACACAAAAAAGGTTCCATAAAAATAAATTAACCGCAAACGAGAAATTTCATCATAGTCCAGAACTAAAATAAAAACCGAAATAATGCCAATATGAACCAATATCAACTGTATTGTTCTTATCAGAATAGTCTCAATTCGTTCTATCCGGATAATCCTAAAGGAGTCCTTGTAGAGCAGTAAAAAAATCCATAATATGTTGCTCAATACACAAACGGTTCGGACTCCCTTTAAATGAATCATATGCAAGTTCCCATATCGAAACAGAAACGAAAGTACGATAGCCACATTCAGCAAGACAATATCAGATACCAGAAAACCCAGCTTGTAATAGCGGGAAAAACGGTAGCTAGCAATTGTTTTTAAAAATGACATTAGGGTTTGGCGTTCGTTAATCGTCGTTCATTATGGTTTAACTGGTTCATTGGTTAACCCGAAAATTGCTAATAGGGTTTAGTTTTTCAATTTTATGGTAACGTTGGTCATTCAATTAGTAATTAACTACAGCAAAATTAATACTTTTAAACCACAATTTTAACCCGTTGGGTGTAATTCAAATTTATATTTTTTTTAAACGCATAGAAACATAGTTTTTTATTGCTTTTTTAAGACGTTTCACTTTTTGATAGTGAATAATAGCTTTGTGAAACCAAGAATTGGTCTATCAAACTCTTTTTAACCCGTTGGGTGTAATTAAATTATTTGATTTTTGATATTGTTTATTGGTCTGTCAAAGATAAATTTATTGACATATTGAACTAAAGTTAATGCC
>NZ_JAYWCK010000112.1:0-44428 GCF_043780635.1 Flavobacterium sp. | reverse complement strand
AATATCAGTTTGATTGGCTTGTTTTGTTACAATAATATCGGATAAAGTTTCCTTGGCATCAATGTATCTGTCGTAAGCGATGGTTTTTTTGATTTTGTTTTCAATGTTCCAAATCTGCTCTTGTAAATCATCTGATTTTGGAATCGTCTTGCAAAAATCTTCAAGGGATTTTTGTTGTTTTTTATCCAATTCAGGATTTAGTCTTTCATATAAATTGGTTGCAAATTCCTTAAAGTTATTTAGGTTTTTACTCCCGTTATAGGTGTTTTCGTCTAGTTTGTAGCGAAACAATTTTAATTGTAATACCCAATTAGAGTATTGTTCATCGTTATCCAAAGCGGGAATATTTTTCTCTGAAATAGATAAAACAGTTTTGTTTTCAATCTTTTTTGAATCAATTATAGGCTCACCTAAACCGTTGTAAGACTTTGTTTTGAAAACAAGGTGATTTGGATAAATCAACTCAAAATTTATGTTGACAATTGGATATTCATCTTGCATTTTAATGGTTTGTCCTGAAAATTCCGGTCTTTCTTCAAGAACGTAAATTTTTTCAATTACGGCTCCTTTTTCAAGACCATGGACAGCAAAATAGCTGTATTTCATTCCCTTTTCCTGGTCAACATCCTCTTTAATATCTTTTTGGTCTAAATTAATAACTGTGCCGTTTTTGAGAATAACTCTGGCTTTATTTACCAAAACACTTTCGTTCAAACTAAAAGGAATGTAAATTTTATTGTTGCGTTCTATGGCATCATCGGAGTTGATATAGATTTTTTCGTGTAATAATTGGTATTGTTTTGCTTCTTTTCCAGTTACGACAAACTCAATTTTTGTGGTTCTATCCAGAATGACTTCTTTCTCGTTTTTGTATTTTTCCGGAATGTCAACTTTCGTCTCTTTTTCATTCCAATCGTAATTTTTAAAGGAATAGTCCTGAGCAAAAAATACCGAAGTGCTTAAGATAGCAGCAAAGGTGAAAAAGGTTTTTAGGATGTTATTTTTCATTATTTTTCTAATAAAATTAGGGTTTCAGTATACTTATTTTTTAAGGTTTTTATCGTTTTGTTCCAAGGTTCAAAATCAGATTTGTCGAGCAATAACTTCTTTTGTTTTATCTGAATATTTAATACTATTTTATTGTTTTTGACTTCATAGACAAAATCTGCTTTTACATAATCATTATCTAAACTAAAGTTCTTTGGAAGATATTTCACTGTGCAATTTTTAGGAATTTCCATTTCGTAGTGACTGTTTACGAAAGTTAAATAGTCAAATTCAAATTTAGAAACACGGTCTTTTTCTATAATTAATTTTTCAAAAGGTTTTTCGAGAAATAGATTAACATAGATTTCATTATCAGCCTTTATGATATAATTTCCCAAATCAAAATTATAGTTTATTTGATACGGTTTGTCTCTGTCTTTTATGTTTTCTTCGGTAAAATCTTTTAAATTAAACTTGTTATTCCCTTTGAGAACAAGACTTTTTATCATTTCGAATCTGGTTTTGTTTGTAGCATCACCTATTCGTAGTAAAATATGACTTCGGCTGTAACCGTTGAATTGAACTTTTCCAGAACCAACGAGTTTGTCTTTTTCAATAGTAAATTTTACTTGCTCGTTTACCTCATTTCTCTCGGCAGGAACAATTGGAACCGGAATTATTTTATAGTTATGTCCATCTCCATATAAGGCTTCTTTTCCTTGGATAAAAGCGGTGGGAATCCCATAAAGTGTTTCCTTGTCTGTACCATCTAGAAAAATGTATTGATCTCCCTTTTTATATACGGCAATCATATGATTGTCAACTGCCGGAGTCGCTAATTCGTTATAAGAATAAGGGATTTCACGGGTACCAATCCAAGAAACATTAACTCCTTTAACATTAGCATATTTCGCCATTTCAGTGATTATGCTTGCCATATCTTTGCAATCACCAAATTTTCTTTCGCAAATTAAGCCAGCTTCTCTAGGAATAAAACCTTCATAACCATTTTCGAAAGCGATGTATTTGATATTGTCTTTTACCCAATAGAAAATACTTTTTATCTTGTCTTCGTCAGTGGTTAGATTTGCGGTAATATCGAGCGTAATTGCTTTTAAAGTGGGGTCTTCGGTTTGATTTAAATTTTTTGTAAAATCCTTGTAATACGAATATAGTTTGTTTACATCATCCAAAACTTCTACCTTATTATTGTTGATGGTATAGTCTTTTATATAAATATTTATGTGTGGAATTACATATAAATATCCTGGAGAATTTTCTTCAAGTTTTACAGGTTTCACATCTTTCATCGTCCATTTATAAATCCATTTTCCTTTTTTTTCTGTTTTCGAAAATTCAATTAAATGTGATTCGTCATTAAAAATTTTGTAACCGATGTTGATGTTTTTATCTGTTTTTATTTCCAATGATGAGTTTTTTATTGGAAATCCCCCTCCGAAAATAAATTTATGCAGTAAAAAAGGATCTACAAACTCTGTTTGATAATTATATACTTTTTTTGCTCCGGCTTCAAGATTTGGAAAAATAATCTGACGTTCTTTTACATCATCATAAAAAACGGAGCCCTGCCCAGATTGGATTTCATTGGTTTGGGTAACTTTAATTTTCCTTTCCTTACCATTATCATTGATAACTGTGTAAGCTTCGTAGCCTAAAAGTTTGACTAATTCAGAATAAGTAAACGATTCTTTATTATTTTGAATACCGTTGTCCGTTAGGATTATGGATTCATATTGATTGTTCTGAATGACTTTCAGTTTATTGTTTTCAATCGAAAAATCGTATGATTGACTGTCATTTATAACCAATTCATTATAATCGGGGTATGTTTTTTTGTATTCTTCTAGTGAACTTTGAGCCTTTGTGGCAAATGCAAAAAGTATGCAAAAAGCAATGCTATAGATAAGTTTATTTGATAATTTCAACCAATTCATCCGAATCATATTTTTTAGTTAATACTACTTTGCCTTCATTGTAAATTAAAACATTTCCTTGTAATTCGTCATTTTTATATTCTGCCGTTATCCAAGGTTTTCCGTCTTCTTTAAAATATTCTTGAAGCCCTTCAAAATCGCTGTTTTTAAAGTATTCTTTTTTATAAACGTTACCGTTTGAATAATATTCTATGCGATTTCCATTTAACAAATTATTGGAATTATTGGACTCGTATTCTGGTTTCCCTAGTTCATTGTTGATCAGTAATTTCCCTTCTACATTTCCTTTTACATAGTTAATTTGAATGGCTATTTTTCCGTTAGGATAAGAAGAAGAAATAGTAGCAGTTTCACCAATTATTTCTATTTTCTCATTGAGTTCACCGGTTTTATTTTTCTTGATATAATATTTAATTCTGTTCTCTTGGTATCCAATTATCAAAATTGGTTCTCCTTTTTGATTGAGATAGATGTAATCGCCTTCGATTGAGCCATCTAATTGAATGCACTCCTGCATCTTCATTTTATTGTGGTAGTAACGAGTTAATTTCCCGTTTTCATCTCCAAAAGTGTTTTCGTCTGTATATCTCAAATTGCCAACAATATCATATATTTTGTCAATACCATTCAATTTTCCTGCATAATAGGTACTTTCTCTGTATATCGTTCCCAGCGGACTATAATTTTTATAAGTACTATGTCTCATACCATTGATGAATTCTGTTTCTGTTATTGGATTATTGAATTTGTCTTTTTCCAAAGATTTTCCATTCAATTCACCATTTACCAATTCATTAATTATTGTTGTTGTACCATTATTATAACTTTTGGTAAATTTTCCTTTTTGGGTTTTGAAATTAGTTTCATTTTCTTTTTCCTCTTTTAAATTATAGGTTTTTGAAGAAGTCATAGCATCTTCTATGTATTCTTCTTTTTCTGAAATAGTACCATTTTGTCGGTAACTTAGTTTTTCATAATTCGTGCCACCATTTATAAGAAATCCTTCAGATTTTAATGAGCCGTCAGTATAAAATGTTTTATATGGTCCATTCTGTTTTCCACTATCATAAGAATAATTCCGATCTAATTTTCCACTCTCGTATACTTCATAAAGACCATTTATGGTGTCATTTGAATAGTTTTTTATTCCATTTATTAATCCATTTCTATCATAATCGTGACTTAGACCAATTTGATTTCCTTGAGAATAAAATTCTTGTAGCCTCTTAATTCCCGAAGGATAGTAATGATTCCATTCACCTGTTTTTTTTCCTTTTTCGAAATTACCTGCGGCCAATTGGTTTCCTTCAAAGTCTTTCATAACAAATGATTTACTGGATAAACTGATTTCAACAGGATTTGGATTATTTTTTGAAAACTGAAGTGCTGATTTTAATTCTCCTGATTTGTATTTTTCTTCAAAGTATTTGTTACCATTACTGTCAAAATAACTGTAAGTTTCTATTTCTTCTTTGTCATTATAGATGGATTCGGTTGATTTTTTGCCATTAGAAAAATAGTTGGCTGATTTTTTTATTTTTCCATCTTCATAAGTATTCTCCTTTTTTAAAGTGGAGTTGCTGTAATAACTTTTGTAAGTGCCCTGAATCTTGCCATTGGCATAAACAGCTTCTGATTTTACTGTTTTACCATCAAAATATTCCAAATATTTACCATCAATTAAGTCGTCTACGGAACTATAACTTTCAGTCAAATCTCCGACTTCATTATAGCTTAAATAAGGACCATTCAATTTTCCGTTTACATAATTTCCTTCTGTTTTTTTGCTTCCATTAGGATAATTGCACGTCAATTTTCCTTCGCGTTCACCATTAACAAAGTTAACTTCGCATTGTTTTCCGCCATTTACATAATACGAAGTTCCAATGCCATTTAGAACATCATCTTTGTAATTTTCGACTACACTTAACGAGCCATTTGAATAATATGCGGTTCTTGTTCCGTCAACTTTTCCGTTTTTAAAAGATTTTTCTTCAGTTAAATTTCCTTTTTCATCGTAATATTTTTGAATTCCATCCAATTCATTGTTTTTAAAATTCAATTGACCGGCAAGATTTCCATCTTCGTTGAGGTATTTATATTTCCCTTGGCTTTTTTCATTAATTTGAGAACCAATGAGGTATGGAACCCGGTTTTTTATGGAAACAATAACTTCTTGTTGAGACCCAAAAAGGTCTAATTTTCTTTTTCCAAATGAGTTCCAAAAACTACCTCCAATGACATAATTATCATTAAAATCTGTTACTATTTTCTTTTTTGAGGTTAGTTTTTTACCTATTTTTTCTTGCATTCCCTGCAAAATATAATAAGAATAGGCTTCAAATCGTTGCTTTTCCATCATATCTTTAATCCATGGAATATACATAGTTTCAAAAAAACCATCGCCCATTTTATGCTCCTGAGAATATTCGGCGACAGCCTGAATTTGGCGAATAACAACATCGTCAATATCAGATTTAACCTTGTATGCTGGCTTTAAAGCGAGTTGGTTCCTTAGAACAACCTCGATTTCCTCAAAATTATCTCCTGATTTAGAGAAAATAAGTTTGCTATTTCCCAGATAATTTTCACCGAATTTTGCATTCAAATTTAAGATTGCTTTTTCGGCATATCGTCCTTGCGGAGCTATCATTAAATAGCTCATCATCGCTAATGTCGCTTCCGCTATTTTGCCATTATCGAGTGCAATTACTCCTAATAGATAATGTGAAGAACCGTGATTTGGGTCATTGGTGATAATTCGTTCTAATAAATCGACACTTTTTTGAGATTCTTCTTTTCGGATGTATAGAATCGCAAAATTGTATAAAAAATTTGATGAGTTTGGGAGATATTTTTCTCCTTCCTTAAATATTTTTTCTGATTGGTCGTACTCTTTTTGGTCACTCAAAAAACTTCCGTAAAGGGTATATAATGTTGGGAATTCTGGCATTAGATTTTTATTGTACAAATCTTCAAAAAAGGATTTTAATTCTTCTTTTTTGTCTAAGGCAGAAAGGGCCATTGCTTTTTCATACTGAGCATTCAAAAATTTCGGATCTACTCGATTGATTTTATCGTACTCTTTTATAGCATCTGCATATTTCTCTGCTTCATATAGCGAAACGCCTTTTTTTATTATTAAATCATTATTGTAAACAAATAAATAATCAGTTTGGGAATAAGAGCTGGAAAAATATCCAAATAAAAGGATAAAAAGTATTTTCTTCATTACGAATTTAGTTTTGCCAAATATAGATTTTTTGGCGAATAGTTGTAAGGTTTTTAATATTTTTTTTAGGTGTTAATTTTCAAATCCCGAATGTAATCTCCGTATTCCAAATAGAACATTTCGACGGCATGCATTTTCTCGTTGAAGAAGCCGAATATTTCATCCCAGTACTTTCTATTGCTGATACTTACTCCATTTTTTTCAACCCAAATACGACTGATGGTTTTGCCATTTTCAAGCACAAAGTCTTTCTCGAAAACAAGGTCTTTTACAAAATCATCTTCCAAAACGTTTCTTAAAGATTCCAGTTTTTCAAAATAGATTTTTCGTTTGTCGTCACTTCGATGCTCAATATCAATTAGAACCTGAGCTTTTTTGTTGTCAACATAAAATTTAAAAGAAAAGTCCTTGATTTTTGTGTCATACAAGACCCATTTTCGGGGATATTTTTCTGCAAAATCCACCCAGAATTCCCGCTTTAATCTTTGAGTTTCTTCTTTACTATACATTTTATTCGTTAGTTTTTAATTTGGTAAATTTGTAAAACGCTATATTTATATTTTAATACTTTTAGTATACAAAAATAGACTTTGATTATGGATTTTCAAGACTTTTTAAAATATGTTCCTAAATTTTTAGAAGTAACTCTTCCTGCCAGTGAAGCACATTTCAGAATGGCTCCATTAGATAGAATTGAGGGAATGAAAAACCTCAATATTAAAGATAAAAACCCAAAAATTGCAGCGGTAATGATGTTGTTTTATCCAAAAAAAGGGAGGACTCATTTGGTTCTTATTGTACGGAATTCATATGAAGGTGTCCATTCTGCCCAAATAGCATTTCCTGGCGGAAAATATGAAGCTGAAGATCAAACTTTTGAGCAAACAGCTTTGCGTGAAACCCACGAAGAAATAGGAATTCAACCCGATAGTATTGAAATCATAATGCCTTTTACCAATTTATACATTCAACCCAGTAATTTTTTGGTATATCCTTATCTGGGAATTTGTAGAGAGGAAATTTTTTTTGTTCCTGATGTTAATGAAGTGGCGAAAATAATCGAATTACCTTTATCCGAATTTTTAGATGATAATTTAGTTGTAAGTACCAAAATTACAACTTCTTATGCTGAAAACATGGTTATTCCAGCTTTTAAAATTAATGAGCATATAGTTTGGGGAGCAACTGCAATGATGTTGAGTGAATTGAAAGAAGTCATAAAAAAAGTGCTTTAATTTATTACTTTTCGTAAGTTTGTCCTCCAAATATACACAAAACACAATTTTTTATGGGATTATTTAAGAGAAATCCATTTGGGCACATCCAATTTATTAAAAAATTTTTAATCAGGGTTTTTGCGGTTTTAACCCACAGACGCTATAGGGGATTCAATAGTTTGAAGATAGAAGGTTCAGAAATCATCAAAACGTTGCCAGAGACAAATGTCCTTTTTATTTCGAATCATCAAACCTATTTTGCTGATGTGGTAGCAATGTTTCACGTTTTTAACGCTAGTTTAAGCGGTCGTGAGGATTCCATAAAAAATATTGGATACATTTGGCAACCTAAAATGAATATCTATTATGTCGCCGCAAAAGAGACCATGAAAGCTGGCTTATTGCCAAGAATTTTATCGTATGCTGGCGCAATTACCGTAGAAAGAACCTGGCGTTCTTGTGGCAAAGATGTGGATGAAAAAAGGGAAGTAAATCCAAACGACACTGAGAATATTAAAATTGCGCTAAAAGATGGCTGGGTAATTACTTTTCCACAAGGAACAACAAAATCATTTAAACCCGTACGAAAAGGAACAGCGCATATTATCAAACAATACAGACCCATTGTGGTTCCAATTGTAATCGACGGATTCCGTCGTTCGTTTGACAAGAAAGGGTTGCGGATGAAAAAGAAAGATATTCTGCAATCATTCATCATCAAACCTCCATTAGAAATTGATTATGAGAATGATACTATTGATCAAATTGTCGAAAAAGTAGAATATGCCATTGAGCAACATCCTTCATTTTTAAAAGTTATTCCTGCCGAAGATTTAAAAGCAGCTGAAGAACTAAACAAATTAAGAAAATGGGAATACTAATAAAAAGCTTTAAGCCTCTTTTTTTATAAATCTATTTTCTTTAATTCGTTATAATTTCTATATAGTCTTTTGAGTAAAATTCCATAAAGCAATTTGTAAAATAGCCAAAATAAACTCAAAAAAACAGCAATTGTTAAAATCAATATTCCTATCGTGATTGCTAATACCTTACCGTCACTGGCGACTTTATCTCTTAAAATCATTACTTCTGGATTGGAAGTAAATGCAATAAAAAAACCAATTATTAAACTCAAAGCTACCATTCCAAGATTATACCAAACATAGCATTGCACTGTTTTACGGGTTTTAAGAATATCTTTCATCAACTGTTTTGTAGAAACGGTAGCTGTAATAATGACGTAGTTTTTATAAAATAAATATATAAAAACTAATATCACCCCATAATTTAAAAAGTTTAATGCTTGGAAGTATACCTCAAATTCTTCATATTTTGTGTTTTTAAGATAATCGTCAGTATTAAAAAACACACTAATTGATGTCCAAAGCAAAATCTCCAGAATACTGATAATAAAAATCCACTTCACAATCGAAGACGATTTCATATGCAGCATCTTGTAAATTTCGCCTTCCGAAACTTGTTCAAAAGCGTCCTTTTTTTGCCAATCTTTTTTTAATAAATCCAGCTCTTTCATATTTCTTAAGGATTTAATATTTTTTTTAATTTCCCTTTAATTCTATTCATTTTCACCCGCGCATTAACTTCTGAAATTCCCAAAGTCTCAGATATTTCAGTATAATCCTTTTCTTCTAGATACATAAAAATTAGTGCTTTTTCAATATCATTTAGTTGATAAACTGCCTGATACATTAGCTTTAGCTGTTCTTCTTCTTCATAATTATATTCATCCTGACTAATAAAAAATTGCTGTTTTTCATAATCCACGGTCTTAACCATTCGCGTACTTTTTCGGTACAAAGTAATCGCCGTATTCAACGCTACACGATACGCCCAAGTCGAAAACTTGCTGTCGCCACGAAACTTCGGGAACGCCTTCCACAACTGGATTGTGATCTCCTGAAACAAATCCTTGTGCGCATCCTCACCATTTGTATACAACCTACAAATCTTGTGGATTATATTCTGATTGGTCTTTAATTGCTGCACAAATGATTGTTCTAAATCGTCGCTCATAGTTTTATTAGTGGGTAAAAAGTATAATTTGTTACAAATTATGTAATTTTATTTTGGAGCACAACGTCTCTTGTTTTTAATCGGCAGTTGTCCCGCTGTTATTCCAATCTCGCCAAGAAAAAATGGCGAGGATTTTCCCTTCCATCAGGGCTATTTAATAACTTTATTTTTCTTAAAGTTCTTTATCTTTATAATAATTCACAATCAAATTCACGAATTTGCTATAACTTTCCATTCCGTCTTTTTGCTGATTCATTTTCAGGAAATTGTCGTAAAAAATATGGAATCCTTTATCGATAAAAGTGTCATATTGTCTCCAGAAATCCTCACTTTCCTGATAGTTTTTCAAGATTCCGGGATGAACGGTTTTTAGTAATTGGTCATAAATTTTTTCATTACGTACATACCAATTGCCCAAACAATAACGCAAAGCAAAACTATATCCTGAATATTTAAAACACAAGTTATCATTCTTCACCGATGCCATAAACCCAATAAAATTACATTCACTTTCGCTGGCAAAACCCATTTGGTGCGCCATTTCGTGGCAAGAAGTCGTCGGGGAATTGTACATTGGCATCAAATAATTTACCTGTGCTTCATTGGTAAACGGATTCAAATAGCCGCCAAAACCCATATAGGTCAATGGCAAACTAAAAAGTGATTTCTTGATGCTTGGATTCGTGTAAGTGAAAAAAGGATATTGGTCGGAAAGCGTTTTATATCCATTTAAATTCATTTCAAAAACTTGTTCGTTTGAGTATGGAAAAACCACTTTCAAACTATCATTTTTTGTGATTTGAGTTTGGATTTCGTTAGTTTTGGCAATCAGTTTTTTGGTAAAAGTCAATAAGTCTGCATCGGTGTAATCTCTTTCGATGTTCATTTTTTCGAAAAGGGGTTGGCGGTAATAATTCATTGCCCACAAAAAATGAAACAGGAAATAAACTACCGAAAGAACACTTAAAATTTTTAAAACTTTATTTTTCCATTCTAACTTCCATTTTTTTCTAGTGTTCCAAATCGATTTTAGAATATATAAAATTACAATTCCATAGATAATATCACCTACAGAAAACGGGATTTTACCCAATGTTACGCGAGAAATTTTCGAAACTAAAACATACAAACCATTGCTGTAAAATCGTTCCACAAATTCCGGAAAAAAGGCAATTGTTTTGAGAAACAAAATTTGAATCAGGAGGAATAGTGGAAGAATGTATTTGCGTTGCATTGAAAATGAATTTGTGTAAAATTAGCATAAAATAAATGACTTTTAAAATTCATTATTCTAACTTTGAACTTTCAAACTATAATTAAAAAATAAATAAATAATGAGCCAAGAAATAAGAAATCTGGAACCAAAAGCACTTTGGAACAAATTTGCCGATTTAAATGCAGTTCCTCGTCCATCCAAAAAAGAAGAACGTGTTATCGAGTTTATGAAGAACTTTGGAGATTCATTAGGATTAGAAACTTTTGAAGACGAAATCCGTAACGTAATTATACGCAAACCTGCGACTGCTGGAATGGAAAATCGCAAACCAATTGTTCTACAAGGTCACTTGGATATGGTACATCAAAAAAATTCAGATACCGTTTTCGATTTTGACAAACAAGGAATTGATATGTATGTCGATGGCGACTGGGTTCGTGCTCGCGGAACTACACTTGGCGCTGATAATGGACTTGGAGTTGCTATGATAATGGCAATTTTAGAATCTAAAACCATCAAACATCCGGCGATAGAAGCTTTGTTTACAATTGACGAAGAAACTGGAATGACGGGGGCTTTAAATCTAAAAGGTGGAATTCTTAAAGGCGAAATTCTATTGAATATGGATACCGAAGAAGATGACGAAATCGACATTGGATGCGCTGGGGGAATTGACGTTACTGCAACAAGGGAATATCACGAAGAGGAAACTCCAGAGGATTCTGTTGGTTACACAATTACTGTTAAAGGTTTAAACGGAGGACATTCCGGAATGGATATTCACAAAGGATTGGGTAATGCCAACAAAATTATGAATCGTTTGTTGTTTGATGCTTTCGAAAATTTTGGACTTCAAGTTTCAGAAATCAACGGAGGAAGTTTGCGCAACGCCATTCCGAGAGAAAGTGTTGCCAAAGTGATTGTAGCCGGAATGTATGACGAAGCATATATTTTTGATATGCAGGAAATCATCAACGACATTAAAACTGAATTCAAAACAACCGAACCAAACCTGACTATTGAAATCGTGAAATGCGATTTACCAAAAAAAGTAATGGATTTGGGTGTTCAAGAAGGAATTATTCGTTCTATTTATGCCGCGCATAATGGTGTTTACAGAATGTCTGCCGATATGGAAGATTTAGTGGAAACTTCTAATAATGTGGCAAGAGTAATCATCAAAGATGGTGAAATTTCTATTGGGTGTTTAACGCGTTCTTCGGTGGAAACTTCTAAGTTTGATTTGGCAAATGCCTTGCGTTCTGCTTTTGAATTAAGTGGCTGCGAAGTAAATTTTGCAGGTTCTTATCCAGGTTGGACTCCAAATGTTAAATCCGAAATCTTGGATTTATTGGTTAAAATCTATGCGAAACAAAACAATGAAAAACCAAAGGTAGTCGCTTGTCACGCTGGTTTAGAATGTGGAATTCTGGGAACGAATTATCCTGATATGGATATGATTTCTTTTGGACCAACAATTCAAGGAGCGCATTCACCAGATGAAAGAGCAAGTATTGCATCTTCTCAGAAATTCTTCAAATTTGTGTTGGAAATTCTGGAGAATATTCCGGTGAAAAAGTAATCAGATTTCAGACAGCAGATTTCAGGTTGCAGTACATAGAATTAAGATAATTATATATATAAAAAGCAGTTTAAAGATGATTCATTTCATTTTTAAACTGCTTTATTTCTGCCACCTGTAATCTGTGACCTGCACCCGAGACCAAAGGACGAACTGGCGAAGCAAACTAATCCCTTTTAGGACTGTTTTTCTTTTCTCTTTTTTCCTCTTTCTTTTCCTTGGCGGTTTTAAGAGGTTCTTTTTTTACGGTTTTTTTTGCGTCTTGACTTTTTGCCATAATAGGTATATTTAAAGGTTAACTTTTCTGTTTTTGATGGAGTAAATATAAAGAATATTTTTTATAAGAAAAAGGTTTCAGGCATTTTTCATACTTGGTCTAATTTCAAGAAATCGCCATCAATTATTAACAAAGTAACGCCATTGTTAGTAAGGGAACGATGCGAACTCAAATCGTCAGAAACAATATAGGTCATTCCTTTCGATAGAAAAAATTGCTCACCGTTTTCCAGTTCGCTGATAAATTCACCTTCGAGGCAATGCACAATATGTCCTTTTTGGCACCAATGATCCGCCAGATAGCCTGAAGAGTATTCCACTTTACGAACTCGAAGTCCATTGAATTTTACAGTTTGCCAATAAGCAATTCCGGTTTCACCTTTGTGTTCCGTTTTTTCTATTTTGCACCAGTCTATGGTTTGGAATGGGATGTTCATTTGAAATGGTTTTATTACTTTAGCAATTGCTGATTTTGGTTAATTCTTTATCCCAAGAAACTTCTTTGCGTTTTTATAGAATATCATTTCTTTTTCCTCCTTTGTTAAAAAGTCCAAAGCGTTTAAGAAGTCTATTGAGTTTGTAATTGCTTCAGGCCAAACCATCTGGTCGGAACCAAACATTACCCTATCAAGAACTCTATATTCTTTCGCAGATTTTAAAAACTTAATTGCAAAATCTTTTGTCATAGGATGCAACCACATTTCCACACCCAAGTCCGCATAAAGGTTTGGGTAACCATCCATCATTCGGAGTGTATTTTCATAGAAGTTTTCACCAGCGTGCATTAAGTAAAGTTTTAATTTTGGATATTTTACTAAAACATCTTCAATCAAAAAAGGGTCGCCAAATTTAATTCTATAGTTTGGCCATCCTAAATTTTGTGCATTTGGAAAACTTCCTCCCGAATGATAGCCAACAGGAATGCCATATTTCTCACAAATTGCTAAATAAGGTTGATAGCTTGGGTCAGCAAGTGTTTTTCCTTTGTAAACAGCCATTACTTCTCCAAATACTTTGATTTTACCTGATTTTATATATTCCTCAAATTGCTTCAGGGGAACAAGAGTTTCTTCACTATCCTGATATCCTGGAATAAATCTTTTGTCAGCCTTGGTGTATACTTCTAAACTTTCAATTGACCCGCAAACAACAGCAAATTCAATGTTATATTGGTTCATTTTTTGAATAGTTTGTTCAAGTGTTTCTTTTGCTGTTTTACTTGATGCTAAGCCATTTCTTGCCGTCCCAACCCAAAAGGTTTTCTCAGTATAGCTGTGCATATGCATATCTATTATCTGTCCAAAAGAGATTTCGCTACCAATGGTAATGAATATCAAAAGCAATATTATTTTTCTCATTTCAATTTAGTTTATCCTATTATCTCGCTAATATAATCAAAATAACAATCGAATTCAGATTGTAAAACGTACTACTTCTTCTCTTTCAACCTAACCCAAAACACAAAATAAAACAAAATCAAAATAGTCGCAATTCCCGTTATCATAAAGGTTTCGCTTGCACCAAATCGATACCAAATCAATCCAGCCAATGAACTAGCGAGCATCGTACAAATACTTTGAAAACCGGAATAAGTTCCTATTGCCGTAGCCGTGTCTTTTTTGTCGGTAATGTTGCTGATCCAGGCTTTGGCAATGCCTTCGGTGGCAGCGGCGTAAATTCCGTAGAGTAAAAATAGTCCAACCAGAACGTAACTGTTCGTGTTTAATCCCATTCCTAAATATACGATTATGAATAGTGATAATCCGGAAATAAACATTTTTTTCAATCCAATTTTATCTGCTAGAATTCCAATTGGGAAAGCACACAAGGCATAAATCAAGTTATAAAAAATGTAAAGTCCAATGACCAAGGTATCGCTTAATCCGGATTGTTTAGCTTTCAACAATAAAAACACATCCGAACTGTTAAACAAGGCAAAAGCCAATAATCCAATCACTACTTTGCGATACAATACGGGACTTTCTTTCCAATAGTGGAAGGAAACCAAAAACGATGCGGTTTTTTTCTCTTTCGGTTGTATTTTGTTTTTGTCTTTGAGCACGAAAGAAGCCAGAATAGCAAAAAGTCCCGGAAAAAAGGCAATGTAAAATAAGGTTTTGTAGTCTTCCGGATAAAAATAGAGGTAAAGCAAGGCCAAAGAGGGTCCCAAAACCGCTCCCAAAGTATCCATAGAACGGTGAAAACCAAAAATCTTTCCCTTGGTTTCCGGTGTGGCTTCATCTGAAAGTATGGCATCTCTGGCACCAGTTCTGATTCCTTTTCCAATGCGGTCGATTGTTCGTGCAAAGAATATCCAAAGGGGAAATATAAAAAGTGCCATCATTGGCTTTGAAATGGCACTGAAAGTATAACCAATTTGCACAAAAGGAACCCTCTTTCCCGAGTTGTCCGAAAGTTTGCCAAAATAGCCTTTGCTTAGTCCAGCCACAGCTTCGGCAACGCCTTCAAGAATCCCGATAAGCACAATCGAAAAGCCGATGGTTTTTAAATAAATAGGCATTATGGGATACAGCATTTCACTTGCCATATCAGTAAACAAACTTACGAATGATAAAATCCAAACAGTGCGGGTGATGTTTTTCAAGGTGATTTTTTTTTATTATTTTGTCATTTCGACCGCAGGGAGAAATCACATAACGAGAACAACAAATGCGATTTCTCCCTGTGGTCGAAATGACAAATAAACGACGTTATATTCTTCTCAAATCTACAAAAAAAATCCCCAACTACTTTCGCAATTGAGGATTGAAATGGAATCTATATTTTATTAATGAACTAAAACCCAAGTTCCGTTAGCTATTAAACTTTCGGCTTTCTTGTACTTCATTTCTTGTGTTTGTCCATTGGCTACATTTTGAATGGTTACCGTGTCGTTGCGATTAATTTTTGGCTGATCACGAACAATGGTTTCCGTAACCTGACGTTGTTGTGTTTGTCCCACTTGGCTGTTTTGAGCAGCAAGACTATCACTATTAGGAATTTCGTCTTTACTTGTTTTGTAATTTTCTTTAACTTTAACTTGTTTTGCTTCTTGAATTGCAGGAGCTTGTTGCTGTGGTAAATCCCCTTTGAACAAGAACGAAATTACCTCTTTATTTACACCGTTCAACATTGAACTAAACAAATTATATGCTTCAAATTTATAGATAAGCAAAGGATCTTTTTGTTCGTGAACCGCTAATTGAACCGATTGTTTCAACTCGTCCATTTTGCGTAAATGTTTCTTCCAGGCTTCATCCACAATTGCCAAAGTGATATTTTTCTCGAAATCGGCAACCAATTGATTTCCGTTTGATTCATACGCACGTTTCAAATCTGTAACCACATTCAGCGATTTTATTCCATCAGTAAACGGAACCACGATTCGTTCGAATTGATTATTTTTATCTTCATAAACATTTTTGATGATAGGAAATGCTTCTCTCGCGCTGCGTTCTGTTTTTTCGGTATAAAATGCCAAGGCAGCTTTATACACTTTTCCAGTCAATTCTATTTCAGTTAATTTATTGAAATCACTTTCAGAAACTGGAGAAGTGATAGAGAAATAACGAATCAGTTCGAATTCAAAATTCTTGAAGTCATTGGTCGCTTTATTTTCGGTTGCGATTAAATCGCAAGTGTCATAAAGCATATTGGCGATGTCCACTTTTAGACGTTCTCCGTGCAATGCGTGACGACGACGTTTGTAAACTACTTCACGTTGCGCATTCATAACGTCATCATATTCTAATAAACGTTTACGAACACCAAAGTTATTTTCTTCGACTTTTTTTTGCGCTCTTTCGATAGATTTGGTCATCATCGAATGTTGAATCACTTCACCTTCCTGCAATCCCATTCTGTCCATCACTTTCGCAACTCTTTCAGAACCAAATAAACGCATCAAATTATCTTCAAGTGAAACATAAAACTGTGAACTTCCTGGATCTCCCTGACGACCTGCACGACCTCGCAACTGACGGTCAACACGACGTGAATCGTGACGTTCCGTACCAACAATTGCCAAACCACCAGCAGCTTTCACTTCGGCAGAAAGTTTAATATCTGTTCCACGACCAGCCATATTGGTAGCAATAGTTACAACACCTGATTTTCCTGCTTCTTCCACAATTTGCGCCTCTTGTTTGTGCATTTTTGCATTCAAAACATTATGGGCAACACCGCGCATTTTTAGCATTCGGCTTAATAATTCTGAAATTTCCACTGAAGTCGTACCAATTAATACTGGTCTTCCTGCATTCGATAATTGAGTTACATCCTCGATTACGGCATTGAATTTTTCACGAGTGGTTTTATAGATAAAATCTTCTTTGTCTTTTCGTACCATTGCTCTGTTCGTAGGAATTTCTACAACATCCAATTTATAGATTTGCCATAACTCACCAGCTTCAGTAACTGCAGTTCCTGTCATACCAGCTAATTTGCTGTACATTCTGAAATAATTCTGAAGTGTTACCGTTGCAAAAGTTTGGGTTGCATCCTCGATTTTCACGCTTTCTTTCGCTTCAATCGCTTGGTGTAAACCATCTGAATAACGACGACCATCCATAATACGACCGGTTTGCTCATCGACAATCATAATCTTGTTGTCCATAATCACATATTCAACATCTTTTTCGAAAAGTGTGTACGCTTTTAAAAGTTGTGTCAAAGTATGAATACGCTCGCTTTTGATACCGAAATCCTGAAATAATTTTTCTTTTTCTTCGGCTTCTTTGTCTTTGTCTAATTTTTGCTTTTCTATGGCGGCAATTTCAGTTCCAATATCTGGTAAAACAAAGAAATTACTGTCAGTATCTCCCGAAAGGAATTTAATTCCGTTATCAGTCAATTCTACCTGATTATTTTTTTCTTCAATTACAAAATACAAAGCTTCATCCACTTTCGGCATTTCGCGATTGTTGTCCTGCATATAAGAGTTTTCGGTTTTTTGAAGCAATTGTTTGATTCCTTCTTCACTCAAAAACTTAATTAATGCTTTATTTTTTGGTAAACTTCTGTGCGCTCTCAATAATAGAAAACCACCATCTTTAGTATTACCTTCCTTGATTAATTTTTTTGCCTCAGCTAGAAAACCATTGGCTAATTGTCTTTGAAGGCTTACCAAGTTTTCGATTTTTGGTTTCAATTCATTAAATTCGTGACGGTCACCTTCCGGTACTGGTCCTGAAATAATCAATGGAGTTCTGGCATCATCAATCAAAACCGAATCGACTTCATCAACAATGGCATAATTGTGTTTTCTTTGAACCAAATCTTCTGGCGAATGCGCCATATTATCTCTTAAATAATCGAAACCAAATTCATTGTTTGTTCCGTAAGTAATATCAGAATCGTACGCTTTTTTTCGTCCTTCCGAATTGGGTTGGTGATTGTCAATACAATCCACAGTCAAACCATGAAATTCAAAAAGAGGTGCTTTCCACGTACTGTCACGTTTGGCCAAGTAGTCATTTACGGTTACTAAATGCACACCGTTTCCGGTTAAAGCATTCAAATAAAGAGGCAATGTTGCCACCAATGTTTTTCCTTCACCGGTTTGCATTTCGGCGATTTTACCTTCGTGCAAAACCATTCCGCCAATCAACTGAACATCATAGTGAATCATATCCCAGGTAATTTGCTTTCCGGCAGCATTCCAGGAATTAGACCAAAAAGCTTTGTCTCCGTCAAGTGTGATATAGGTTTTCGTTGCCGAAAGTTCACGATCTTTTGGAGTTGCAGTAACTTTAATCTGCGTATTCTCTTTAAACCTTTTGGCAGTTTCTTTAACAACAGCAAAGGCTTCCGGAAGAATATCCATTAAGGTTTTTTCTGAAATTTCATAAGCTTCTTTTTCCAAAGCATCAATAGCTAGGTAAATATCTTCACGTTTATCAATATCTTCGATGCTTTCTGCTTCTAGTTTAAGTGAAGCAATTTTCGCGTCTTTCTCTGAACGATCTTGTTTTATTTTTTCTTTAAAAAAAGTGGTTCTGGCTCGCAGTTCATCATTCGATAATGCGGCTAGACCACTTTCAAAAGTTTTAATTTTCGCTAGATAAGGTTGTAAAGCTTTGACATCTTTTTGAGATTTATCACCTACAAAGGCTTTAAGTATGCTGTTTATGAAACTCATAATATGTTTGTATTTCTATTTTATAAAAGTGTGTAAATTTAACCAAAAAAAAAGCCTCTTTAGAGACTTTTTTCTTGGGTTATTTTTTTAATATTCGTCCTCATTCCAAAGATAATCTTCGTCAGTGGGATAATCTGGCCAAATTTCTTCCATCGACTCATATATTTCGCCTTCGTCTTCTATAGACTGTAGGTTTTCTACTACTTCTAATGGAGCTCCAGCTCTAATAGCGTAGTCGATAAGTTCGTCTTTGTTAGCGGGCCACGGCGCATCACTAAGATAGGATGCTAGTTCTAATGTCCAATACATCTTTTGTCAGTTTAGTTTTGTGCAAAAATAAATTTTTTACTGAAAAAGACAAGTAAAAAATCATTTATTTTTTATTAAAGTTAAGAACGTTTTTTTTAGTGTTCAGTATTCAGTGGTCAGTGTTCAGTTTTTCACTGCAAACTGACCACTGAATACTGCCAACTACTTTCTCGGAATCCATTTTACTTCGTCAGCGTCTAAATCATTTGACAACTTTCGTGCCAATACAAAAAGGTAGTCAGAAAGTCGGTTTAGGTACATAATCACGATTTCGGCAACGGGTTCATTGTGGTCTAAATGTACTGCCAAACGTTCTGCACGGCGGCAAACACATCTTGCAATATGACAATATGACACAGTGGTGTGCCCTCCAGGTAAAACAAAATGAGTCATTGGCGGCAGCGCTTCTTCCATACTGTCAATTTCATTTTCGAGTAATTCGATATCGCTTTCTGTAATTCCTAGATTTTTCAAACGCAATTCGCCGTTTTTCTTTACTTCTTTTTCAGGAGGCGTGGCAAGAATAGCACCAACGGTAAACAATCGATCCTGAATTTCAATCAGGATTTTTTTATAATGTGCATTTATTTCTTGGTCACGAATTAAACCAATATAAGAATTCAATTCGTCAACGGTTCCGTAACTTTCTATACGAATATGGTCTTTTGGAACTCTTGTTCCGCCAAAAAGCGCTGTTGTTCCTTTATCGCCGGTTTTTGTGTATATTTTCATTTTAATTGTTTAATTGTTTAGTCGTTTAATCGGTTAAACGATTAAACAAATAATTTACTTCGTTGTGTCGCTTTCAACCATTCCATCTCTTAAACGGATAATTCTCTTTGCGTGAGCTGCAATTTCTTCTTCGTGCGTTACCACAATTATGGTGTTGCCGTTTTTGTGAATTTCCTCTAAAAGAACCATTATCTCCTCAGACGTTTTACTGTCTAGATTTCCTGTGGGCTCATCGGCAAGAATTATGGAAGGCTTATTTACCAAAGCTCTTGCAATTGCAACTCTTTGTCTTTGTCCGCCTGACAGTTGGTTGGGTTGGTGATCCATTCGGTCATCTAGTCCAACTTGAGTCAAAACTTTAGTGGCTCGAGCTCTTCTTTCTGATTTCGAATATCCTGCATAAATCATTGGTAAAGCCACATTGTCAAGCGCAGTTGTTCTAGGCAAAAGATTAAATGTTTGAAAAACAAAACCTATTTCTTTATTTCGGATTTCAGCCAATTCGTCGTCGTGCATTTGGCTTACGTCTTTTCCGTTGAGAATATAAGTTCCGGAGGTTGGCGTGTCCAAACAACCCAAAAGATTCATTAAGGTAGATTTTCCTGAACCTGAGGGCCCCATTAATGCTACGTATTCTCCTTTTTTTATTTCTAAATCAATACCTTTTAGCACATAAACGATTTCGTTTCCAAGAACAAAATCTCTCTTGATATTGGTTATTTTTATTAGTGGTCTTGACATTTATATATGGAATTTAGCGCTTCGACTGGCTCAGCGTGAGTTTAAAGTTTTGGTTTAAAAGTACAAAAGACTTTTGAATTAATCATAAGTAGTTTTTTTTAAAATTTGTTACATTTTTATACTCAAAAGAATAAAGTTATAGGATATATAATTACAGCTATATTTTATATAATTCACATATTTTTTAATCATTTTTCATTATTTATTTAATTAGTTGTATAATTTTTGGTTTAATATTGAATATTAAGCAAGTCCCTGTAGATTTGCTTAATATTTAATAAAATAGAAATTATGAAAACTAGAAAATTATTATTAGGAGTTGTATTAATCGCTTTAGGATTTACATCTTGTAAAGATGAAAAAGAAACCCAAGCACAGAAAACGGTTGAAACTTATGTTGTTTATGTCGATTCGGTAGGTAATCTTATCGATGCTAAAACAAATTGGCAAGCAATCGATGCGGCTTATCAAATAAGAATGAGCGATGCTGAAGCAGCTTTAATGAATTTAAAAGAAACTGCTAAAGAACAAGAAAGGATTGATGCAAGTAAAGCCAAATATGAAGCTTTAAAAGCAAAAATTGAAGCAGAAAATCAAGTTGCAAATGAAGTAGTAAATCAAGCTCCAAATTCTAAACAGCAATTGAGAAATGCTTTGTTTGGTGAAGGAAAAATTGGAGATGATATGAATTTTAGTTGGGTAAATGCGGATAACATTCATGGTGTTTACCAATTATTTATTCACACTGCCGAAAATAACAAAGATAGCTATACTCGTGAAGATTGGGACGAAATTAAATTAATGTATGAGGCATTAGACAGCAGAAAAAACACTGTTGAAAAAGAAGGTCTATCATCAGATGACAATAAAAAAATTGCCGGT
The DNA here is from genome assembly GCF_043780635.1 of Flavobacterium sp. Lineage (GTDB taxonomy): Bacteria > Bacteroidota > Bacteroidia > Flavobacteriales > Flavobacteriaceae > Flavobacterium. The sequence goes on along the minus strand of NZ_JAYWCK010000112.1, from coordinate 23,126 downwards.
TTAAAATTCAAATTTGCTCCAATGTTAAAAGTGAACAGGATGGGAGAAAAATCGCAAGAAATGGCTAAAGCAAAAGAATAATTGATTATTAAATTGAATATTTATTAATTCAAAAAGAAATGACAGTCAGTGATGGCTGTCATTTTTTTTAGGAGCGAATTACAAAATTTTCCTTTAGTTGTTCTTTTCTAAAGAAAACAATTCCCCATTGAAAAGTATCAATCGATACGATAACTTTCGGATAGTTTTTAATAATTTCCCAAGCTTCTTCCATTTCTTTTGACCAATGAATATCATCGAAAATCCAAACAGATTCATTGGAAATCGTTGGTAATAAAAGTTCAAAATAATCTAAAGTAGCGCTTTTTGAATGGTTGCCGTCGAAGTAGATGAGTTTAAAGTTTAAAGTTTGAAGTTTAAAGTCGCTAAAATAACTATCGAATTTTTTTACGAGGAAATTTACATTGGTTAAACCAAATTTTCCAAATTGTTCCTGAGTGATTTTTGCCGTTTCCGGACAACCTTCCAAGGTTATGATTTTTGCCTTTGGATTTCCCAAAGCTAGGGCAGAAGTTGCTAATCCTAATGAAGTTCCAATTTCTAAAATGTTATCTGGCTGAAAATAATTTGTAATTCTAAACAGTAATTCGGCACGTTTTCTAGTAATTCCGGCTGTTTTCGCAATCTTGGCAATTTGCCTAGTATTCGATTTGAAAACTTTCGAACCGGCTCCAAAATCGGTTACTTCAATGGTATTTTTATTTTTCAAAAGTGAATCCCGATAGTTTTTTAAAACTTGATATTCAGGTTTTGATTTCGTATCATAAAAACATTTGGTAACCAAATTAAACACGAATGGCGAATGCACCGCGTGTTCGTTCTTGGAGTTCCAAAGGAATTTGAGATAAGATTTTATTTGGAATAACATAAAGATTATTACGCGATGTTTGACAAATTAGATGCGAAGATACAAAAGACAAAATTAAGACTTTATAGACTATATTTGCGCCCTTGATATTTAGACCAAGTATAATATTGATTTTCATGATGATGACCGAAAGAATAGAAAATAAAAGCACCATAACTTCGGAAGAAATTGACCGCTGCATCGCTATTTTGGCACAATTAAACACGGATACAGACCAAATATTTGACATTCCAAAAGAACAAAGAACCGAATTACTCAAAGCGGCGGGACAATTGTCACGTCCCAATCGTGATGAGTTAATTAAAAGAAAGAAGGACGGAAAAGCGGTTGCTAAACGCAAACAGGAAAAGAAAGACAGAACCGCTCGCAAAGAAACCGGGATTCGGTATGCTCGTGAAGCGAGTGTTTTTGTAGCCCCAAAATTGTTGGCTTCACATGATTTGGAACACAAAGAACAATTAGAACTCGAAACGCCTAGAAAGTGTTACGTCTGTAAAACGGAGTTTACTAAAATGCACCATTTTTACGATACAATGTGTATGGATTGCGGCGATTTTAATTATGCCAAACGTTTTCAAACTGCCGATGTAAAAGGACAAATTGCTGTGATTACCGGTTCTCGATTGAAAATTGGTTACCATATTTCGCTGATGCTTTTGCGTGGCGGAGCAACTGTTATTGCTACGACTCGGTTTCCGGTGGATTCGGCTTTGCGGTTTTCCAAGGAAGATGATTTCTTGGATTGGAACGATCGCTTAAAGATTCACGGATTAGATTTACGACATATTCCGAGCGTGGAAATTTTCTGTAATTTTATAGAACAAAAATACGAACGTCTGGATATTCTCATCAATAATGCGGCGCAAACCGTGAGACGACCAGCCGGATTTTATTCGCATTTGATGGAAAATGAAGAACTGCCAATTGCCGCTTTGCCCAAAGAAGCGCAGGAATTATTATTGGATCATACCAATTGTCTGGATGAATTAAAAGTACTGACAACAGGATTTTCATCGAATGAAAATATGCCGGTGACTTGGCATGGACCAGAACCTGGGATTGGTTTGCGGGCTTCCGCCAAATTATCGCAGATTCCTTACAGTTTTGATAATGCATTGGTTGCAACCGAAGTTTTTCCGGAAGGAGAACTCGATGCCGATTTGCAGCAAGTTGATTTGCGAAAAACCAACAGCTGGCGATTGCGTTTGGGACAAATTGAAACCACTGAAATGATCGAAGTGCAATTGGTCAATTCCGTTGCACCTTTTGTGTTGTGCAACCGACTTTCGGAAGTGATGAAGAAGGATAACACGGGACAAAAACACATTATCAATGTTTCGGCGATGGAGGGAAAGTTTCACCGCTTTTTCAAAGAAGATCGCCATCCGCATACGAATATGGCAAAAGCCGCCTTGAATATGCTCACCCACACTTCCTCAGGAACTTTGGCGAAAGCCGGAATTTTTATGAATGCTGTAGATACAGGATGGGTAACCGACGAAGATCCCGCAGAATTAGCCAAACGTAAACAGGAAGAAGAAGACTTTCAACCGCCATTAGATATTGTTGATGGTGCGGCTCGAGTTATGGATCCTTTGTTTGACGGAATTAATACGGGAAAACATTGGTGTGGAAAGTTTTTGAAAGATTACAATCCGATTCCTTGGTAGAAAGCCCCTAGCCCCTGAAGGGGAATTAGCAACAAGTAAAAAAACCACAACAGAATTAAATTTTGTTGTGGTTTTTTTGTTTTATCGTTCCAGCTGTTGCTCCGCAAAGTCTCCGACTTTGAGGTGGTGAATTTCGGTTTTTAACCGATTATATTTTATACTATTTTTATTTTTTATCTCAGTCAAAGACTGACTAACACATCCTCAAAGTCGGAGACTTTGCGGAGCGAAATTTGATAATTTCTAATTTACTGAATTTAATTTCACATCAAAAACAAGCACCGAACCTCCAGGAATTGGACCGTTTGAACTACTTCCATATCCTAAATGAGCCGGAATTAAAAGAATACCATTACCACCAGTTTTAAAATATGGAATACCTTCTGTCCAGCCTTTTATAACTTGATTCAAACCAAACGAAATTCCTGTAGTGCTTTGATCGAATACAGTTCCATTAGTAAAATAACCTTTATAGGCTACGGTTACATTCGAAGATGCTGTTGGTTGTATGCCAGTTCCAGGATTGGTAATCACATAATACAAACCCGTATCACTTCTTTGGGCAGTTAAATTGTTTTTGGCAATATATTCCTTAATTTCTAGTTCGTTTTTTGCAACATAATCAATTGATGCTCCTTTATCTTTGGAACATGAAATAAAAAGAGTCAAAGCTAATAAGGCAGTTAAGAGGCGTTTCATAGAGAATAATTTTTTTTTGAATGGCAAATATAGTACAAATTGTTCAAGTACGAAGTTGGTTGACTTCTTGCAGGTTGGTATTTTTTTTGAAAGGTATTCTTAATTCTTTTTAGTATTTAAATTGACTTTCAAACCGATAGAAACGAGCGAATAATCCTGTACAAAATTTGGATCCGTTAGATTATAACTGTATTGAAATTGTAGTTGTAATTTAACGTCTTCAAAACCTGCTTGTAGTGTTAAAGCGGGTTCTGCCAACCAAAATGAATTATTAGCTTTTAAATAATCAACATCATCGATTAAATTTCCGCTAACAGAATTGTAATTTAAATTTGCCAATCTTCCGGATAAAGAAGCAATAAAGTATTTGCTGGTAAAACTGATACTGGGTTGTAAACCAATACGAAAAAAATTGGCTTTTATTTCTTGAGGAGTATTATAATTATCTTCATATTTCATACCACCAAAGCCCATTAATCCATAAGTTTCAAAAACAAAGTTTTTCGATAAGTTTTTATAATATCCAGCTCCTAACTCTAATATATGACCAGATCCACTTGATGGGCCGTCAGAAGAACTTACCCAATCGCCATTGAGTTGCAAGGCAATTTTATTTGTCAATCCATAAGCGCCTTGAAATTCAAATCCGTCTACACTTTCTGAGGAGTTAAGACCAACGGATAAATTGGTTTGACCCTTTTCCTTCATTGCAGGAACATTTTGGGTATTTGGAACATAATAAACAGCTCCACATCCGGTTAATGTGGCACAAATCAAAAGTAAAATTAAATTTTTCATGGTTTAAGGTTTTAAATTCATTTCAAAACTAGAATTATGAAAAAAAACAAATGTCCAAGATTAACCAAATTGGAGAAATTCGGACAAAGTGAAGAAATTTGGATAAGAAAGATTTATTTTATTTTCGAATGTAGCTAGAGTTAAATTTAAAGAAATTGAAAAAGATAATCGAATAATTAATAGTTATAAAAAAACGAAGATTTTCAGCGTTTACCATAAATAATAAATTGTAATTGAATTTTTTATAAATAGTATGTATTTTCGCCGAATGAATAGTAAAATTGCCATTTCACTTTTTTTAGCTTTCTATAAAACCATTGGTTATTTATTTCTATTTATAGCCTTTGGGTTATATTTGGATAGTAAATATATGGTGCCCGTTTATGAAAACACACAACATTTAGCCACATTTGTAATGCTAATAGGGTTTTCTATATTGTTTTATAGATCGACATCCAGGATTAGATCACAAATGTTATTTGCCGTAATTATTGGGTTTGTTGGCGAACATTTATTTTCAATCGCTTTAGGTATGTATACGTATCGATTAGGCAATGTTCCTTTATACGTTCCTCCCGGACACGCCATTGTGTATATTGCGGCAGTATATTTTTGTAAAGATGCAATAGTTAAAACACATAGAAAACAACTCGAAAAACTCTTTACCATTTTCGTATTAGTATATGCTACACTTTTCTTGATTTTCGCAAATGACATTTTTGGTTTTGTAATGTCTTTGTTAGTTATTTTCTTCTTAAGAAACAAACCAAGAGAACGTTTGTTCTTTTTAACGATGTATATAGTCGTCGCTTTTCTGGAAATTGTAGGGACGCATTACCGCTGTTGGGCTTGGCCAAATACTGCTTATGGTGTATTTCCATTTTTAAAAAGTGCCAATCCACCTAGTGGAATTAGTTTGTTTTATTTCTTATTGGATTTAGGATGTTTGTGGTTGTACAAGCAAAGAAATTTAATTGCTTGGAAGCGTATGAAAGGAATCCGAAAATTGAAAGAAATAAAGGTTTATAGCTAATGGAGAAGTCTGAATATAATTGAATAGTTATCAGGATTTAGGGAACTTTTCTCTATAAAACAAAACCGAGTAAATTTGCTCGGTTTTTGTTTATCACAATTCCTTAAATGGTACTTTTTAATAAATGAATCACGTTGCAAACGCTGCGATTTGTCTTCTAATTTAAGTAGGTACTCGATGCAATCGAGCACCAGATGGGGAATTGCGTTACAAACGCTGTAATTTGTCTTCTAATTTAAGTAGGTACTCGATGCAATCGAGCACCAGAGAACACTTGCAAACGAGCAGCAGAGGGAACGAAGCAATAATCCCATTTGTTGCTCTAGTTATGTTATTGCTTCGTGCCTGGAAATGATAAATTGACTTAATAGTATAAAATGTGTTCTTTTATTCCCCCTTCAGGGGTTAGGGGCTATCCTTCTATCTTCGCACTCAACTCAAACCATCGTTCTTCTCGATCTTCAATTTTATTATTGATGTTTTCCAGTTCTTTGGCTTTGGCAGAAATATCGGCATCGGCAACTTTTCCGTCAGAAAAAAGTTGTTCGATTTTGGCCTTTTCGATTTCTAAATCTTTGATTTCTCTTTCGATTTTTTGATATTCTTTTTGCTCGTTAAAAGTCAGATTTCCACTTGGATTGTTCTGTTTCCAGTCTTTCTTCTCGGACTTGTTATCTTCTTTTTGGGCAACATCAGCGCTGTCTTCATAAGCTCTGAAATCAGAGTAATTTCCCGGGAAAGTTTCTATTTCGCCCTGTCCTCTAAAAACAAATAAATTATCGACAATTTTATCCATAAAGTAACGGTCGTGCGAAACTACCAACAAACAACCTGGAAAATCCAAAAGGAAACTTTCTAAGACGTTCAAAGTCACAATATCTAAGTCATTCGTAGGTTCATCCAGAATCAAGAAGTTCGGGTTTTGGATTAAAACCGTACACAAATACAAACGTTTTAACTCCCCACCGCTCAGTTTTTCGACAAAATCGTATTGTTTTTTCGAATCAAAAAGGAAGCGCTCCAGTAATTGCGAAGCCGAAATTAATCTGCCTTTCATTAACGGAATAAAATCGCCGTATTCCTTGATGACATCAATCACGCGCTGTCCTGGTTTTGGGTTGATTCCGCTTTGAGTATAATATCCTATTTTGATGGTGTCGCCAACGACTACTTTTCCACTGTCAAGCGCAATAGTTCCTGTCAATAAATTCAAGAAAGTCGATTTTCCGGTTCCATTTTTCCCAATGATTCCAATGCGTTCGCCACGTTGAAAATCAAAATTAAAATTATCTAAAATGACGTGATCTTTGAATTTCTTGGAAATCTTGTGAAGCTCGATAATCTTGCTTCCCATTCTTTCCATATTAATCTCGAGTTCGACCACATTCTCCCGACGGCGACTTTGTGCTTTTTCTTTGATATCATAAAAATCATCCTGACGCGATTTACTCTTGCAAGTACGCGCTTTGGGTTGGCGACGCATCCATTCGAGTTCTTTGACGAACAAGTTTTGGGCTTTGTCCACACTTGAATTTTCGGAAGCAATTCGTTCTTCTTTTTTCTCTAAATAGTATGAATAATTTCCTTTGTATTGGTATATTTTTCCGTTGTCGAGTTCGATGATTTCGTTGCAAACACGCTCCAGGAAGAAACGGTCGTGCGTGACCATAAACAAGGTAATGTTTTCTTTGGCAAAATAACTTTCCAGCCATTCGATCATCTCCAAGTCCAAGTGATTCGTGGGTTCATCGAGAATTAACAAGTCGGGACGATTAATTAAAATGATGGCAAGCGACAAACGTTTTTTCTGTCCACCAGAAAGATTTTTTACTTTTAGTTTGAAGTCTTCCAACTTCAATTTGAACAAAATTTGCTTGTATTGGGTTTCAAAATCCCAAGCATTATGTTGGTCCATTCCGTCGAAAGCTTTTTGATATGCTTCTTCATCTTCAGGGTTTTCCAACGCTTTTTCGTAGGCTTCAATTATTTTTAAAGTTTCGTTATCCGAAGCAAAAATACTTTCCTCAATCGTCAACTCATCTTGCAATTTACTGTCTTGGGACAAGAAAGCCATTTTGACGCTTTTTCGAAGCACGACTTGACCTGTATCAGGTTCATCAAAACCATTAATAATGTTCATTATAGTGGTTTTACCCGAACCATTTTTGGCTATAAAAGCAATTTTTTGGTCTTTATTGATTCCGAACGAAATGTCTTTGAAAAGCGTGCGCTCTCCAAAAGATTTCGAAATATTTTCTACTGATAAGTAATTCACAAGGTTAATTTTTTTGCAAAAGTAAACTATTATAGCACTATTTGCGAATTGTTTATTTTGTAGGGAGTTCTATTTCTGAATTTAGGGTTTCAAAAAGGGACTTAAGTTTACCGAATGCATTTGTTGAGGCGTATTAATAATCGGCTTTCGAATGATGGATTCATTGGTTAGGTAAAACAACTTTCCGTCATCAGTGGCAATACCTTCTATTTGATGAAAAGAGAGTGAAAGCATAATTTTTCGCTTATTTCCTGATGAGAAATTATTTTCTTTATAATCATACAATAAGAATAAGAAAGGCTTAAGCATTTTAGAATATCCACAGAGTACAATCTGATTTTTTGAAGCCAATTTCGTTGCTCCAGTTATTAATCCTTTTACATCAATGGTTTCTTTTAATGTGGCGATATGGTTTCCAGGAGTTTTTGGCAACATATAAACGCTCGATTTCTCCTGGCGCCATTGCTTTGTAAACAAATAAATGCTGTCTTGTGAAACCACGAAAGCCTCACAATCAAAATTGGTGGTATTTTCTTTTTGAATACTAAAATCCGTTTGATTTGAATAGGAAAATGAAATAGTATCAATAATGGGTTGATGCGACAAGAAGGATTTTTTTTCGATTCTCAGAATGTGCAAATCTTTTCGGTTTCCTTTATAATTATTCCCAAAATCACCAATATAAATGAAAGTACTGTCTTGAGTAATCTCTTCCCAATCATTATTTTTTACCTTTTCGAGTTTGATTTTAGTTTGAATTTTTCCTTTGGAATCCAAACCATAAATAGTCGTGTCGTGATCGTCATTGTGTGTCCAAAATAAATTGTTGAAAGCAATTAGACCAGAAGTTTCGATTAAAGAATCACTTAAATTTGAAGAAGATTCAGGTTTAATTTTGGTGGAAGCATATTGACAACTTCCATCATTATTAGTTGCTTTTGGATTATAATTTTTTGCAAACGAATCTGTACAGCCCGAAATTTGGCCGTAGATTGAAGTGATGCTTAAGAAGAAGAGAACAACTATTTTTTTCATTTAAAATGGAAAGAACTAATTTGTCAAAATTAAGTTTTTAAATTGGAACTTACTTTATGCGAATTTTCAAGTATGAAACAAAGAATTTCTCTGAATATTGGAACAAAAAATTGGCACTGTCAAAATTAGTGTTACATTGTACTTGATTTTAGAATATTCTTAAAATCACAAACAGAATTTTATTAAAACAACACTATTATGTTTCATTCAAAAATAACAGGACTAGGATATTATGTTCCTGATAATGTGGTTACTAATGATGATTTGTCCAAAATAATGGACACCAATGATGAGTGGATTCAGGAGCGAACCGGAATTCAAGAAAGAAGACATATCATTCGAGGCGAAGATACTACCACAACTATGGGAGTAAAAGCGGCTAAAATTGCCATCGAACGTTCCGGTATTTCCAAAGATGATATTGACTTTGTGGTTTTTGCCACATTGAGTCCTGATTATTATTTTCCTGGTCCGGGAGTTTTGGTGCAACGTGATTTAGGATTAAGAACCGTTGGTGCATTAGACGTAAGAAATCAATGTTCGGGTTTTGTATATGCACTTTCTGTTGCTGATCAGTATATTAAAACCGGAATGTATAAAAATATTCTCGTTATAGGTTCAGAAGTGCAATCTTCAGGATTAGATATGACTACTCGCGGTCGCGGAGTTTCGGTGATTTTTGGAGATGGAGCCGGAGCAGCCATTTTGAGTAGGGAAGAAGATGTTACGAAGGGAATTTTGTCAACTCATTTGCATTCCGAAGGGCAACACGCCGCAGAACTTATCGTGAAAGCACCAGGAATGGGAGGTCGTTGGATTACAGATATTATTGCAGATAATGATCCTGATGACGAAAGTTATTTTCCGTACATGAATGGAACATTTGTGTTTAAAAATGCTGTGGTTCGTTTTGCCGAAGTAATCAATGAAGGATTGGAAGCCAATAATTTGGAAGTTTCTGATATTGATTTGCTCATTCCGCATCAAGCTAATTTGAGAATTTCCCAATTTATTCAAAAGAAATTCAGATTGGATGATGATAAAGTTTTTAATAATATTCAAAAATACGGAAATACCACCGCAGCTTCGATTCCAATTGCATTGACAGAAGCTTGGGAACAAGGAAAAATTAAATCAGGTGATATTGTTGTTTTGGCTGCTTTTGGTAGCGGATTCACTTGGGGTAGTGTTATTATTAGATGGTAAATTAGATTTCAGATTTCAGATTACAGATTTCAGATTAAGAATGTTAAGCATCTCCATAAAAAAAACGTCTTGATTCCTTAGGAAGCTTTCTTTTTTTGCTACCTGCCACCTGAAATCTGCAATCTTTTTTTATCTTTTTAAAGTAAAATGGGATTTAAAAATTTTTGCAGTTCCTTTTTCGGAGTAATCAACCGTAAACCAATAGTCTGAAGAAGGTAAAGGTTCCCCGTTATACATTCCGTTCCAACCATCAGTAGAAGGCGTTATTTCTTTAATTAGTTTTCCCATTCTATCAAAAATGAATATGGGCGCATCTGGATTTGTTGATGCTAAATGGGTAATATTCCAAGTTTCGTGATAGCCATCACCATTTGGAGTGAAATATTTTGGGTAATTTATGATTACTGCATTAATAGGCTCAGGATTGCAGTGACCATTTTTATCTCTAACAGAAATAGTGTGTTCTCCAGCTGAAATATTATTAAAAATATTACTGTCTTGGAAAAGAGAATCATCAATTTTAAATTCATAATTTCCTGAACCAGCACCTAAAACAGTTATAGAAACAAAACTTGGATTTTCGAATGCATCACTATAAGTAATTTCAAGATATGGTGAGTATTTAGTGACTTTGGCTGTAGATGTATTTATGCAATTTGTATTTATGTTCGTTATTTTTACTGCATAATTCCCTACTTGACTGGTTGTGATTGAGGAAGTGTTTCCATAAGGATTTCCGTCAAGTGTCCACTCAAACGTATAATTTGAAGTTGTTATTCCTGTGTCTAAGAAAGCGGGATTCAATAAAGTTCTAGTTTCATAATCTTCACAAATATAATAATCAGGTTTTAATTGAGAAATAGGCAATGGATTTACAATCAATTTTAATTCGACAACAGCAAAGCAAGGAGTAGTTATGGAGTTGTTTGTAACTCTAATCCAAACACTGTCGTTAAATGGATTGTCGTTTTGGTAAACAGAAGGATTAGCAATAGGAACTGCATTGCTATTATTGGCGTCAGGTAAAGAATTGAAAAATGTTAAAGTAAAGTTGGCATCAGGTATTTGTCCGTTTAAAACTTGATTTCTAATGGCTAATGTGGTCAAATCGACTTGAAAAATGCCATCATTTGGACCAAAAGTATCGCAGGTAACTATTGTATTAACAGGATTTGCAACTGGCTTAGGAACAATGGTAATCGTAAACGGATTTTCATCGCTGCAATTTACTCGAAGACCTATAGTTTTATAATAAATATAATATTTGGGCAATACAGTTGCTGCCGTTACTGTAGTTCTAAAAGGGATTATTTTTCCACCGCCCGAAGGTCCTCCCGGAGCATCATAATAATAATTATTTGGTGTTGGCAATGCAGGAAAAGTAAAACTATCACAATACGATAATTGGGAAGGAACTGGGTCGGCTTCGACATTAGTTATTGTGACAAGAAAAGAACTTTCATTATAACAACTTGGATCGTTCGGATTGGCTGCAAAAACATATATAGTTTTACTTTTTTTAACTTCATAATTATTAGGTAAAAGACCAACACCAGTAGGATATTCATAATATTTTCCGTTAGTTAAAGGGGTTAATTTATATGAATTGCATATAGGTCCTTGATCCCCTCTTGAGTCTATTATTGGTTTTTGATTTATAGTAATTAGCCAAGGTTTTTCATTATAACAGCCCGGAACTATTGATGGTTTATAAATATATAAAGTTGTAGTTGTTTTTATAGCATCACCAACATTTAATATTGGCAAACCTTTGTTTGGTCCTGAATAATAAGTGCCACCATCAGTCTGAACTGGTAGTGGGAAACTCTCACAAGCTTTGACATTCGGAGGCGTAGTTAGGAACGGTGCATTTATTGTAATGGTAAAAGATTCATTATCAGTGCAATTTGGCGTTCCTGCTCCAGGAACATAAATATATACTATTGTTGTTTTTTCAATAAGTCCTGGAGGAATTATGTTTCCTCCACCATTTGCCGCATCTCGGTATTCTCCAATAGGTGCGGGAGGAAGATTAAAAGGTTGGCATTGGTTTATTACAGAATCTAAACCTATTGTGTCAATATAGACTGTAAAGATAGTATCTGGAGTTCTGCAAGAATTATTTGTTGCAAAAACATAAAGAGTTGTTGTAGTTGTAATTGTTAAATTTGCAGGAAAGTAATTCCCAGATATATCTCTGGTGTAATAATTACCAACGGTTAATGGCGGCAAATCATAGGAAACGCAAGCAAAAGCATTAGGAATAGGGGCAATTGTTGGTGTAACGTTTATAGTAATATCAATTTGACTATAAAGTTCGCAAGGATTAATGATATCTGTAGACTTAAAATAGACATACACAATTCCTGAAGTTTTTATTAATGCTCCTGCAAAAAGTTCTGTTCCGCCTCCAAAGGGTCCTCCAGGCAATGAAAAATAGCGAGCTCCATAACCTAATGTTGGCAATATATATTGATCACAAGCCGTTTCTATAGTTGGTCTTATATCAGTGGGCACAACAATGTTAACATAAAAACTTCTTTCTGAAGGACAACTTGGAGTTTCTCCTGTTTCTTGGTAAATATATATTGTTTGGTCAGTAGTAATTGGATCTCCAGCATGTAAAATTGTTCCTGTTTTGTTAGAACCAGAATAATAATTTCCAGGATTAATAAGTTCGGGCAAAGTATAACCAGGACACACAAATTGATCATTTATAAGATCTAATACAGGTCTTGGTTTAGCAATTATATTAAAACTGGTAATTTTATAGCAAGTAGGATCGGTACTGTTTTGAATCCTTACAAATACTGTTGCATTTCCTGAAGGATAAAAGACAGAAGTATTAATTCGATTTCTTCCAGCGTCTGCATCTTCTACTTTGGTATAATAAGTTACATTATATATTGTTGGCAATTGTCCTCCTAAAACTATGGGAGTTTGTAATGCAAGATCAAAATTAGCAGTATTTGTTCCTATTTTATTTTCACATTCAGTCAAATCTCCAGGTTTATTAGCAATTGGCGGAGGTCTAAGTCCTAATTGAAACGACTTTGTAATAGCACAATTTGTTGCTGTGTTCAAAATCCTCACCCAAATTGTTGCTGGTAAATCTCCCCTAACTATAGCATAATTATTTGGCAATGAATTACCTTTAGAATCTGCCTCTGCCTTAGTTCCGTGATAACTTACAAGAGTTCCGAGAACTTGTACGATAGGTGTGTTAAAAGCTAAATCATAAGTAAAACCTGTCTGGTCACCAGAATCACATTGATATAAATCTACAGGATCTGGAGTTATTATTGGTTTATAGTATTCAATATTTATATAATCAGTAGTTACAACGCAACCAGATTTAGTCGTATAGGTTAGGCCGTATATGCCAGGTTGGGTTACAGTTAGATTAGGTGTATTGTCTCCTATTAGGTCTCCTTTAAATGTCCATTTAAAAGAAAAATTTTCTGGAATTAAGCCTGATTTAAGGATATATGTGCTGTTATCACAAATCGCGGTATTGTTTGCTACGGTCAAATCTGGACCTAAAACATCTTGACCAACATTAAAACTATTGGCTCCTAAGAAAATAGCAGAATCGACATCGGGTAATTTATTATCAGCAATTACTAGTTTTATATGATAAGGTGTGTTTGGTTCTAAAGTTGATGAAGCTGCATTCATAATAACAGTTTGACCATTAAAATTTGTTGCTGAACTAGCAGCATTAGAACCGCCGTTAAATGCTCCAAAATATGCTATGTTTTCATCTGTGCAATTGGAATTATACAGTGAATTACGGATAGTACCTACCGAAATGGGTTCATTAGTAATTGGAACAACAGCAAGATTTGTTGTAACTTTTGTTGATTTGTTGGTTAGCAAGAAAGCAAAAGCATCTGAAAATTGGCATTGAAAATTTCCGTATTCTTCGGAAGCAAATAAAAACTTAAAGTCAAAGTTTGAAGAAAAGGGAACAAAGTCAAATTCTAAAACTGTTGCATTTGTAGAAACCATAGATATTCCTGCTGCTAAAAGCGTAGCTTCTAAATCGCTATCTCCTGTCCAAGCATCATTACCAGTGCCAGGATCACTTGTACCAGTAATATTTGGTCCAGGTGCATTAGTCACATTTCCTGTACTTAAAATCACACCTTTTGATAGAGGGAAAGCGAGATTTGTATTTTCAAAATATCCAATTCCATTGGAAGATCCAAAACCATTAGTATTTCCAGTTCTCCAACTAATGTTAGTTACGGTAACACAATCTTTATCTACTAATACTTTAGTTACTAATTCAGGAACAGAAATGCTGGTATCAACGGTAATAGCCTGCGAATAACATCCTATCCAAAAAAGTGAAGTTATGAGAAGTAGGCTTTTATTCATAAAGAAATATTTTTTGGGCAAAAATATAGTTTAATCGACAAAAAGTTTGTTTTTACCGATAAAAAACACAGTAAATTTAGGATAATTTTCAAATGAAACAAATAATTATCCAAATTAACATCTAAATTAATAGGAAAATCTATTATTTGAACGAAAAAAGACAGATATTATTTCATCCAAATCTAAAACAGTTTTCCTCTTAAATGTCTATCTTTGCAGCCTTAAAATTGACAACAAAATGACATTAACACAGATTCTTACACCTTCTATTGAAAAAGCAGTCCAAGTATTATTTGACGTTGCCATAGACAAAGTTGAATTTCAAAGCACACGCAAAGAGTTTGAAGGCGATATTACAATGGTAATCTTTCCTTTATTGAAAGTGGTAAAAAGCAACCCAGTCGAATTAGGAAATAAAATAGGAAACTATTTAGTCGAAAATGTTACTGAAGTAAGTCGTTTTAATGTGGTTTCTGGTTTTTTAAATATTGTTATATCTGATGAATATTATTTGAATTTTTTTAACGAAATTAAAGATTCAGAAAAATTTGGGTTTGTTGCTCCAAGTTCAGAAGATAAAGCCATAATGGTCGAATATTCTTCGCCAAACACTAATAAACCATTGCATTTAGGTCACGTTCGTAATAATCTCTTAGGATATTCTGTTGCCGAGATTATCAAGGCTTCAGGCAAAAAAGTTTATAAAACCCAAATCATAAACGATAGGGGAATTCATATTTGCAAGTCGATGTTGGCTTGGAAAAAATTTGGAAAGGGTGAAACTCCTGAGTCAACGGGTTTGAAAGGTGATAAATTAGTTGGAAATTATTACGTGGCTTTTGATAAAGCGTATAAAGAACAAATTGCTCAATTAATCTCTGAAGGAAAAACCGAAGATGAAGCAAAAAAGCAAGCGCCAATGATTCTCGAAGCACAGGAAATGCTACTGAAATGGGAATCTGGTGATGCTGAGGTAATTGAACTTTGGAAAACAATGAACCAATGGGTTTATGACGGTTTTGCTATTACTTATAAAAACCTTGGAGTTGATTTTGATAAATATTACTACGAAAGCAATACTTATTTGCTCGGAAAAGATGTAGTTCAAATTGGTTTAGAAAAAGGAGTTTTCGAAAAAGATCCTGACGGTTCAGTTTGGATTGATTTGACTGACGAAGGTTTGGATAGAAAAATTGTATTGCGTTCAGATGGAACTGCAGTTTATATGACTCAAGATATTGGAACAGCCATTCAGCGCGTAAAGGATTTTCCGGACGTTGGAGGAATGGTTTACACTGTTGGGAACGAACAGGATTATCACTTTAAAGTGTTGTTTTTGATATTGAAAAAACTGGGTTTTGATTGGTCAAAAAACCTCTTTCATTTATCTTACGGAATGGTCGATTTGCCTTCCGGAAAAATGAAATCTCGTGAAGGAACTGTTGTCGATGCTGATGATTTGATGCAGGAAATGACAGATACTGCGCAGAAAATTGCTGAAGATTTAGGAAAATTAGACAGTTATTCGCCTGAAGAAAAATTAAAATTATACAAAACCATTGGACTCGGTGCTTTGAAATATTACATTTTGAAAGTCGATCCCAAAAAGCGAATTCTTTTCGATCCAGAAGAATCAGTAGATTTTGCCGGAAATACAGGACCATTTATCCAATATACTTATGCGAGAATCCAATCGATAATTCGCAAAGCCAACTTCGATTTTTCAATTAAAACAGAGATAGTTTCGCTTCACGAAAAGGAAAAAGAATTAATAAAACAACTAGAATTGTTTCCTGAAGTTATTCAAAATGGGGCTCAAAATCACAGTCCTGCGTTGGTAGCTAATTTCACATATGAATTGGTTCGTGAGTATAATTCGTTCTATCAGGCAGTTTCTATTTTGGGCGAAGAAGATTTGGCTAAGAAAACGTTTAGAGTTCAACTTTCGAAAAAGGTTGCTGAGACAATTGCTTTAGCATTTCAACTGTTAGGAATTGATGTTCCCGAAAGAATGTAGTTTTAGAAAATCACTCTGAAACTTAGATTTGGTGTTCTTTCGAGCGAATATGTTTTTACGTCTTCAATAGAATTTGTAGCGGTATTTATTCTATAATATTCGTTAATCTCATTTTTTTGATTAAGTACATTTAATACAGATAACCCTAATTTATATTGGGTTTTATTAGAGCTTTCCCATTTGTAAGTTGTCGAAAAATTAACTTGGAAAAAGTCTTCCAGATTTTTATTATTTGGAGAATTATAATCAATTGTTGGATTTGAAGGATTGCTGTAATTTATATCTAAACTTGAAGGAGTTGTTTCGGGTCTTCCGGAATACCATTTTGAACCCAATGATATTTTTAGATTTTTAACTTCATAAGTTCCAGCCCAGGAAACGACATGTTTTAGTTCAAAATTATTTGAAAACTCTGTTTGTTCTGTGCCTGTAAAATGATAATTATTTTCATTATAAGCATAACTTACCCAGGTAATAAAGTGATTTATTTTCTTCTGTATCAAGACCTCAGTTCCATAAACTCCATAATCGCCAATGATATTTTTAAATTCTAATTGATTTTGGAATCCTTGTGTTGAGCTGTTTATTCCGTCGACTTTTTTATAATAAGTATCAACAGTTAATAGCCAATTATTTTTGTTAAATGAAAAACTTATTGATGCTTGTTTACTTCTTTGAATTGGAATCGTGGTGTTATTTGACAATATCCAGCGTCTTTTTTCTATTCCAAAGTAATCTTGTTGTCGGTCAATAATCTGATAACAATTCTGGCTTTTAAATTCACCCAATACTTCTAAACCAAAACTTTTTGAAATACCATAATTAAACTGCAATCTAGGCTCAAAAAGGTATTTTTTGAATTGTTCAATATAATTTAATCGCATTCCTGCATTAAAATATATTTTTGATAGTGTATCGTTGTATTTACCCTCAACGATGAGAGCATGAGTTCTTAAAACTTCTTTAATTTGTCTGTAAAAAATTGGATTACTGACCCTATCTAAGTTTGTCGTTCCTGTTTCGTCAAACTGATAGCCGTCATTAATTGTAAATTTTGGACTGATGATATGGCTGTTTTCTAATTTAAAACCATCCTCGAATACACTGTTCTCCTGTTTGATAATTTGATTGTCCTGAATTTTATTTTTTTCTGCATCGAGTTCGTAAGATGAGACAAAAACGTTGATTTTACTTGTGTATTTTGAGTTCCAATGTCGTTTCCAGGCAACATTTCCTCCTTGATTTTTTTGTATTAAAAAGTTGTTTTCAGATTGAAATACATTGTCAATTGTGGCATTTTGATCAATATTAAGTTGGTCACTAATGGTTATTAAATCTAATATAAGTTGGTCTTTTTTACCAATTTTTTGTGAATATTTTAGCGTAACATCATAGAACTTAAATTTCTCTTCACTATTATAATCTATACTATGATAATTGGAAAAATTTGTAATTGATGTGTTTTGAAACGCCTTGTTGTAATATTTTGTATAAGTAGGAGTTTCTATTAAATCGGTGATTGATTTTCGGGCGGCAATTTCCAGAAAGCCTTTTTTATTGATATTAAACTTTGAATAAACATCAACATTAATCATATTGATTCCAGCACTAAATTGAGGTTTTTCGAATTTATTTGGATCCGAAGAAATATCCACAACACTCGAAACACTTTCCCCATAAAAGGCGGAACTACCGTTTTTTGATATTGAAACAGTATGCGCCAAATTTGGGTTAAATGCCGATATTAAACCAAAAAAATGCCCCGTTTGGTACATTTTTATTCCATTCCATAAAAATAAATTTTGATCGTGAGTTCCGCCTCTCACGTTGATACTCGAAAGGCTTTCATCGGCACTATAAATTCCCGGAATTTGCAACATTGTTTGCAGCACATCAGGTTCAATTAAACCTGGTAGTATTCCTAATTTTTTTGGTTTTATTACAAATGTTCCATCAATTGTTTTTGAAATACCGGAAGCTAAATAATGATTGGTTATTACATTATCAAGTTTCAAAACTTCAAGTTCAAGAAATATTTTGAGACAATTTGTATTTTGGGAATCTGGAATGTAAATTTTTTGAGTGTCGTAGCCAATGTGACTCACTATAATTTGACTTGATTTATCTTTTGGAAGTTTAAAGTAACCTTTAGAATCAGTTGAAGTACTTTTACCATTTGACAACTTAATATTTGCTCCTTCTGCGGGAGAATTATTATTTTTTGAAAACACGTAGCCACAAACTAATTCTATTTCATTTTTTTTGGAAATATTGACAAATTTATTGTTAATATTCTCAAATATGAGATTGGTTTCTTTCAGGAGATAATTTAGTTTTTCAGATAAAGACAGAGAGGAATTTGGAGGAATTATTTGAACTTCAACAATGTCAGTTTCGATATAATTAAAAGTTATATGATGTTTTTTTTCTATTGATTGTAGAACATATTTTAAAGCAATTGCTTTGTTTTTATCCTGAGCCGTAATGGTCAGGGCAAAAACAAAGCAAAAAAATAAAATGTAAATATGTTTTATAGAAAACATCTATTTTTCTTCAAAAATTATTTTGTTTTTATCAATTTTATTGGGTTCTAAATTATACGTTGTTGCTATTATATGAAGAGCAATTTCGAGATTATCTGTAGGTATTTTTCCAGTAAACAATTCATTGGAATATCCTGAATTAACGCTTATAGTGACGTTATATTGTCTTTGGATTTCGTCTAAAATATTAGGTAAGTTTTCTTTGGTAAAAGAGATTTTATTTTCTAACCATTCTGGTTTTGAAGAACTAGAAGATGTAGTTATTTGGTTTCCGTTTTCAAATGTAACGCTTTGTCCATGAGTCAAAATAATTTCTTTGTCTTTATAATTTACTTTTACTCTCCCTTCAAAACAAGTGATATCAAAACGATTTTTTCTACTTTTCACATTGAACTGTGTTCCAAGAACTGCTACTTTTCCAAGACTAGTTTCCACTTCAAATTTTTGGCCTTTTGCTACTTTAAAGTAAGCTTCACCTTTTAACTCAATATTTCTGTGATTGTTCCAATTCCATTTTTTATATTCAATTTCAGAACCAGCGTTCAAAACTACTTCTGAATTGTCGGGAAGTGAAAATGTAGTTCTTTTCCCATTGGAAGCATACTGTGTTTCGGTTGCGAAATTTTGAGTTACAAATGTAATTCCCAAAGCAATAATTAGAATGGCAGCAATTCTAAACAACCAGTTTTTATATAAAGGAATTACTTTTGGCGACACTTTTTTATGACTAAGAATGTTTTCCAAAACTTTTTCCTCATCAAAATCAGACACTTTTAATTGAGCAGAATAGTTTTTGATTTTTTCGTAGTTGTAAAAATCAGGATCGGCCTTAATCTCGGCTAATTCTTCTTTTGTTATATCGTTATTAAGCCATTTGGCTAAAAAGTAATTTTTTTTCATCATATTCGATTTATATGTATATAACAATTAATTCTGTATTTACCCTACTTAAAGTCAATTGATTTTCTAAGATCGACTAAAGCAAGATGAATTCGCTTTTCGACAGCTTTAACGCTAATGTTTAATTCGTCTGCAATTTCACTGTATTTTTTGCCGTCAATTCGATGCATTAAAAAGGCAACTCGTTGGGTTTCATTTAGATTTTCGATTGCTTTTAAAAGTTTGCTTTTGAATTGTTTTTCTTCTAAAATAAATTCGGGGTTTTCATTTGTTTTATCGGCGCCACTGAAATTATTTTCATATTCCAGAACTACTTTTTGGTGTTTAATTTCGTTTAGCAAGCTGTTGTTAGCAATAGTATAAATATAAGATTTAGCTTTTTCAATGGGAACCGAAGCACAATTTTGCCAAAGTTTTATGAAAGCTTCCTGTGTTAAATCTTCGGCTTGGTCTTTATTTCCATACTTATAGAAAAGAAAATTGCGAAGAGATTTTGCGTGGTTTTTAAAAAACTTTGAGAAAATAATTTCGTTACAAGTCTCTGATAATGAATTAGTTGACATTATTTTTATTTTTTTTATGGCTTACAAAGATATATTTATTTTATTTCAGGTAGGGTATATTGATTCTAAATTGTTTTTATTAAAACGATATTATTTTTTACAACGTTTATAGAGTTAATATTATTGTTTTTTATTATTTATGTTTGTTGGGGTAACAAACATTAAATAATTGTTTAGTTTGTTCCAATCTTCCAAGTGATATTTCCTCAAAATATCGCTTGGATATTTTGGATTTAATTTTTAATACATTTGCAATAATTTGATCTAGCTAGGGGTAATTATGAAGAAATTTATATATTCATTTTGTGTTTTAGTTCTGTTTGTAAGTTTGTTTACAGCTTGTCAAACCGAATCTACGGTGGAAATATACAGCACAAAAGAAACTATCATTAAAACTACTCCACTGACAACCTATATTGAGAGAGTTGTAATGCAAAAAACTTCGCAAGATAATATTATTGACAAATCAAATTGTTTTATGGTAAAGTTGCCATATATAGTTACTGTGAATAATGTTCAAATCTCAGTTAATACGGTTAACGATTATCAATTAGTGCAAATGAATATTAATGCATATTCAAATGACAATGATATAGTTAATATTCATTATCCAGTAACAGTAATTCTCAATGATTATTCTGAAAAAATTCTGGAGAATCAAAATGCTTTTAATAATTTGATTATAGAATGTCAAGCTAATTCAAAGGATTTTGGAAAGATAAATTGTATCACTATTAATTTTCCAATAACTATTAATGTCTATGACAGTAGTAACCAAATTGCAAGCACAGCTTCAATAATCAATAATAAGTTACTATATAGTTTTTTCGAAAACCTTGAAGATAATAAATTTATTGCCATTAGTTATCCTATTACCATTACAAACTCAAATGGTCAGAACACAGTTGTAACAACTAACAGCCAATTTGAAGATCTTATAAAAAGTGCTGTAGATACTTGTCCTGATAATACAATACCGTCTCTTGATTTTATACAAACATTAGTAAGTAATTCTTGGAAAATTTCCTATTACTTCCATGAAAGTGAAAAAACCTCGGCTTACGATGGTTATACTTTTACTTTTAATTCCAATTATAAAGTTGTTGCAACAAAATCAGGAATTTCATATAATGGAACATGGTCAACTAAAGTAGATAATGGAGTTAGAGAGTTTGAAATAAAATTTGAATCAGACCCTTTAGGAAAATTAAATGAAGGTTGGAAAGTGTTTGAATTCAATAATTCTCAATTGCGTTTTAGACATACCGAAGACATTAATGACAATGATTACCTTTATTTTGAAAAACAATAATTAAAACTAAATACTAATTTACTTAACCCTTTAAATATTAAATATTATGAAAAAATTTTCAACTTTTGTATTAGTAGCCCTTGCGATGAGCTCTTGTTCAAACAATCCTTCTACTAGTGGGAATGTTTCATTCAAAGCTTCTGCGGTATCTTCTACAGGCAAGACTTCTTCGACTGCTCGTACGGCTGCGTCCACAGTAGTTATCACTGATTTTAAGGTTAACATCGGAAATATTAAATTGGAAACTGATATGGAAGATGCTATGCACTCCACGGATCCAATACATGAAGACGTAAAACTAATGGGGCCTTTTTTATTGGATTTACTTGATCCAAACAAACCTTTGAGCCAATTTATTACATCTGTTGATGTTCCAAATGCAAAATATGAAGAAATAAAATTTAATTTTACAAAAAGTCTTATAGCTGGTGACTTGGAAGGCAAAACTTTTTTGATTAAAGGAACTATCAACGATAAACCTTTTGTTATTTGGAGTGCTGAAAATATTGAACTTGAAATGGATTTTATGGATCCAACCAAAGATTTTGCAGTCAATGATAACACCGTTACTCTCAATATAAAAATACAACTTGATGCATTAATGGCAAAAATAACATCATTGGCTAATCAAGGTTTATTATTGGATACTGATGGAGATGGAATTATCGAAATTACAACTGGATTTGATGATGGGCATTCAACTATTGGACATCAAATAAAAGAATTACTCGAAAATGAAACGCATTTAGACGACAAAGACTAATCTTCATAAAACAACCTACTCAAAAAACCAGTCAATTAGGCTGGTTTTTTATTGAATAATATCGAAATTTTACAAGTTTGTAACTTTGAGACTTTACAACTTTAGCTTATATTTGCACCTCAATAAAAGACAATTACAATTATGTTCGATAATTTAAGCGATAAATTAGACAAGGCCTTTCATATACTAAAAGGTCACGGAAAAATCACGGAAGTAAACGTTGCCGAAACGCTAAAAGAAGTTCGCCGTGCTTTATTAGATGCCGACGTTAACTTTAAAATTGCCAAAGATTTTACCACTAAAGTAAAAGAAAAAGCAATTGGTCAAAACGTATTAACAACTCTTCAACCTGGACAGTTATTAGTAAAAATTGTCAAAGATGAGCTAACTGAATTGATGGGTGGAGATGTAGCAGGAATCAATCTTTCTGGGAATCCAACCGTTATTTTAATGTCAGGATTGCAAGGTTCAGGAAAAACTACCTTTTCAGGAAAATTAGCCAATTATCTTCAAACCAAAAAAGGAAAAAAACCGCTTTTGGTTGCTTGTGATATTTATCGTCCTGCAGCAATTCAACAATTATATGTTGTTGGAGATTCTATAGCCGTTGAGGTTTATTCTGAACCTGAAAATAAAAATCCTGTCGAAATTGCTCAAAACGCAATCAAACACGCTAAAGCCAATGGATTTAATGTTGTGATTGTCGATACAGCCGGTCGTTTGGCTGTAGATGAAGCGATGATGACCGAAATTTCTAACGTTCATAAAGCCATTCAACCTCACGAAACCTTGTTTGTTGTTGATGCAATGACTGGTCAGGATGCTGTGAATACTGCGAAAGCTTTCAACGACAGACTAAATTTTGATGGTGTAATTTTAACCAAATTAGACGGTGATACTCGTGGTGGAGCTGCTATTTCGATTAAATCGGTTGTAAACAAACCAATAAAATTTGTTGGAACAGGCGAGAAAATGGATGCTATTGATGTTTTCTATCCAAC
>NZ_JAYWCK010000111.1:0-47660 GCF_043780635.1 Flavobacterium sp. | reverse complement strand
TCACCTAAAATCCCCATTCTTTTGGAATACAGATTGCCATAAAAAGCAATAATTCTATTGTAAGGCAATATTGCGCCAGACAATGGATATGGCGCTTTTACAGGCCATTTTCCAGTAGTGTCACTATTACTTAACGCCAGCATTTTTTTGTTATAGTCAGCAGTGTCAATTTTGAGGTTTGCGATTTTGGATTTTGAGCTATCAATCACAGTTTTTTTGGTAGCTTTTTCAATTTTTACATCTTTTGCTTTACTATTATTGCAACTGCTTACAAAAAGCAAAGAGGAAAGAAGAAATATATTTAGTATAAATGTATTCGAGAACTGTTTCATAAAGAACTAATTAATATATGATGTAAAGATAGGCTAAATACCTGCTTTTATTTAAACCATTAAGGTGACTTTAAGATTTGAATGAATAAAAGTTCAATTTCGGAATGATTTTCTTGTGTTTCAAAGAAGGAATTAGTCAATAACAATTGGAAGATCCTTTTTATGAATATTTAGCACTTAATTTATTATAATCATTAATCAAAAAAAAAATTCAAAATATGGTAGGGTAATTTAATTTCTAATTGTTATATACATATAACAAGCAATAATGTTAAACTAAAAAACTGTTGAATAATATGGCATAATTTTTACCTAACCCATAAATTTTTTACAAATGAACACAATTCAAAAAGCCCTTTTCACAGTAGTATTGTCATTAGTATTATTCAGTTGTACTAACAACGATTCAGTTTCACCAGCAGCACAGACCTCAGCTGTTGCTTCAACTTATGAAGTAGTGTCTGCCGCTGCTTTACCGTCTACGATATCTACTTACATTGCATCGAAGTATGCAGGATCTACTACAACTGAAGTGAACTTGAATGCGGATGGAACTTATGTAGCTTATGTCACTTTGGCTCCCGGAGCAACAGCAAAAATGAGTAATGTTATAGCTAAATTAAATTTTACAGCCAGAGGTATTTTAGTGTCTACAAAAACAGAAACACCAGTTGCAGTTTCTGATTTATTGCCTGCAATAAAGACTTATATCTCTGTCAATTACGCAGGTGCTACGATAAATGTTGCCCATTCAGAAACCGGCGGAAGTTTTGATGTTTTAATTACTGCTGCAGATGGAAGCAAAATCAAATTGGATTTTACAGCCGATGGCACATTTGAATCTGCACGAGTTTTTAGAATAAATGGGAATCACAAACACAATCATGCCGGTATTCAAACACCAGTCGCCATTGCAGACTTAGTGGCAAGTATAACAACGTATATTACTACAACTTATGCAGGAGCTACAATTACTTCGGCTCACAAAGAGTCTGACGGTAGTTTTGATGTGTTTATTACTACTGCTGCAGGCGCTAACCTGAACCTAAATTTTAGTGCTACCGGCGAATTTGTTTCGGTAAGTTCTAATGGGAATAATGATTCCAATCACGAAACTCCAGTTGATGTCGCAGACCTATTGGCAGAAATTACCACTTATATCACAACAAATTATGCAGGCGCAACTATTACATCGGCAGAAAAAGATTGGAACGGTGGATTTGAAGTACATATTAATACAGCTGCAGGAGTTAGATTAGAATTGAATTTTACCAGCACTGGTACATTTGTTGTGGGCTCTGATTCTAATAACAATCATATGTCAGGAACAGTTTCAGTTATCATACAAGATTTAATAAACAACATCAAAACCTACATCACTAACAATTATGCCGGAGCGACTATAAAAGAAGCTCATTTAGAATCTGACGGAAGTTATGATGTTACAATTACTACTGCCGCTGGAATTAAATTAAAATTAAACTTCAGTGCTACTGGAGTTTTTGTTAGCGTGAAAACTGTTTAATAGAAAGTAATCCTATTATATTTAAAAAAGACCATCAGTGCGCTGATGGTTTTTTTAATTCCTTTTTAGTGCGTACTTGAAGACTTAACCCGAATAGAATTAAGAATAAAAATGGAATTGAAGTTGTAATAAAGTAAACGAAGTCTTTCAAACAAAAAAGGCTATCATTCCTGATGGCTTTTCTGCTTTTGCTCCCCGTATTGCCAGTAGCTGCAGCTGGAATTCATAAATTTAATACATAATTATAATAAAATTAAGGAGTTAACTTTTTATCATTCTAAAAGATAACCACCCTTTCATAAATTTACCTTTATTGAATGTGAGATTTTTGTAATAAACTCTCTCTATCTAATAAGTTCAAATTAGTTTGAAGCCGCATCGTTCAAGTAAAGAATAAATTATTTGTTTTAATATGTGTTCAAATTATTCCCAACTGGTTTTTATAAGATTTGTGCGACTTAAAAACCGAAAATTTTTAGGACGCAGCAATACTATTATTGAATGTTTGTCAGTTTGTGCTAAATCCGATTTGAGCATAAATTTTATACATTGTTAGCGGCTGATATTTATATTTCACATTCATTTTGATTCAATTTAATCATTGTCTTTGCAGTTATATTTTATCTTGATGAGTTTGAAAGTCCCATAAACTAAATCTCTATCGGCATAACTGTATATTGTCTCCGCATTTCCCATCAGTTTGTACCCATTTATTTCTTGATAATCTTTCAAAGGTGTTGCCCAAGGGAATTGTTTTCCTGTAACACCGGCATAGCGGTCATCAGAAATAAAGTTTATTAGTTCGCCTTTGTCATTAAAATATAGCCATGCAAAAACTGTTATATTGTTATTCGTAAAAGATGCCTTCACTTTATTACTTCCAATCTCTAACCACTTTATTCGCTTGTCAATGAGTGTTGGTGGAGCCACGACACACATGTCATTAAAAAAGGTAACCGTCTCCGACAAATTCATTTCAGCACCGTCCTGATACTGCACTTTGAATAATGAAAACAGTCTGATGTCCATAATTGCAATTCCATTCTTAAAGAAGTGATAACCTCCAATTGGCAGACCTTTCATTATTGCTTTCATAAAAAATAGGCGGGTTGGAGTTTCCATAAAGTTATACTGTTCACAATTAAATGGCATCCATTCTGATTGTTCGTCCTTTCTGATTTTGCCAGTAAATTCTATTTTGAAATTATTCACTTTGGGTTTACCAATAGAACCTGTATAACGAAGATATTTTTTTACTGGTTCCGGCAAGTGTTGAATGTCTGTTTCGGTCAGTTCGGAATTTCGAAAATACTCTTTTTGTTGCAAAGCAGTTTTTACATCATTTTGATATTTATTATAGTAACTCCATGTGCCAAATCCGATGATGGATCCGATAAGAATAATCACATTTACAACTGTTCCGAACTTCGCAACGTGCCAGAAGAATATAATCAGAACTTGAGAGGTCACCAATGCAACAAATCCAAAAAACCACCAATAACTATTGTTTAAGGTAAACATTATCGCTGTTATAACAAAAAAGATAAATGCAAGTAGCCAAATCACGCCAAAAGGTATTGAAATAGTTTGTGTAAGTTGTTTTACTTCTGAAAGTCCAAATGCTTTAACAAAGCCAAGTAAATGGATAAGTCCATGAACTATAACGAGTATTAAAAATGCAATTCTCATAATTATCTATTTTTTGTTATTGTTTATTTCATTCTTGCCGATAGAGAGATGTTATAAGATTTGTGCGACTAGAAAATCATATATTTTTCGGTTGTAGCAAATCGTTAGTTGAATATTTGTCAGGTATTTAGTTTAAAAGTAAGCATAAATTTATGAGGTGTTGTCGACCGTTTTTTATATAAAATGGTTTTTAAAAATAGTTCGTATCAAAACTATTACTAGTCCAACTACATAGATTGTTGTAAAAACTAACTTGTTATTTTTAGCTAGCCAATTCGGAAGAAAGATATCGAAATTGTCTTTTTCAGAATTTGAATATTTTCTTGCTAATAGGGTCAATGGGCAAAACATTTTGAAAATTAATAGAACTATTCCCTCTAAGATAATCAATCCTATACCAATCCAAGTATACGTATTAATTTTGTCAAAAATTCCAGAATATAAAATATAGAAAATGACAGCTACAAAAAATAGCCAGATTAAAGTATGTGTCAATTTTATTGCGAGAAGTTTATTTGGTTGATTCATTTCTTAAGAATTAAAATGACGTAGAACGGGATTTTATAAGATTTGTGCGACTGGAAAATTAGAGATTTTCAGGTCGTAGCAAATTGCTTTTCGAATGTTAATCGTTTTGTATTCAGCTTAAAATTAAGTACAAAATTAATATAATTTTAGCAACTCCTTATCTTATGTATACTAAGGATTGATAAGGAGGCTATAATTTTGTAGTAGCCCCGCCGAGAATCGAACTCGGATCAAAAGTTTAGGAAACTCCCATTCTATCCGTTGAACTACGGGGCTGCAAATAATTTTTGTTGTGAGGTATTTATTAAAAATTCGTTTTTTGTAAGTAATTAAGAAGTAGGGTAAAATTAAGGATTATTTTTTCATAAGAAAGTTATATCAAATAAATTATATAATTAATGATGAGAATTAAAAATGAACTAAATTCGTTAGTATTATAATCAATACTAAATGGTGAAGTTAATGATTAAATATATCCTTTTCAGTTTCCAATTTCTATTTGTTTTATTTAATGTTTTCCCTCTTTTTAGCCAAGTACAAAAAGATACGATAGCGCTTTCTGAAATAACCTTAGAGGCTTCCCCCATAAAAAATAAACTTCAAAATTCCGCCTCTTCCGTTTCGGTTATTAGCAGAATCGATATCCATAAAACCGATGGCATTGTTCTTACTCCGGTTTTGAATAAAATTCCCGGGGTGTATATGCAGCAAGGCGCTTTGAATACTAATAGAATTACCATTCGTGGAATTGGAGCTCGCATACCCTACGGAACGAGTAGGATTAAAGCCTATTTTGATGGGATTCCAATAACTTCGGCTGAGGGAGAAACTGTCATTGAAGACATTGATGTGGCATCTATTGAAAAAATAGAAATCATAAAAGGACCCAACTCAACCAGTTTTGGATCCGGATTAGGAGGTGTGTTGCATTTGTTTTCAAGAGAAACACCTGCGAGGGAATCTTTTGGAAAATACACTACAACTTTTGGTGATTTTGGTTTGTTGCAACAACGTCTTTCGGCAGCTTATAGTGATATTCATTCAAATTTATATTCTAGTTATTCTGATTTACAAAATGAGGGATATAGGACAAATAGTTCCTACGACAGGAAAAATTTTAATTTGTTTGGTAAACAAAAAATTGCCGCAAAAGGGAGTTTGTCTTTTATAGGGATGTATACCAAACTAAAAGCCTACATTCCAAGTTCTTTGAGTGAAAAGGATTTTAATAACAATCCTGAAAAGGCTGCTGCTACTTGGAATGCTGCTCAAGGATTTGAATCGTACAATAAATTTATGATGGGATTGGGCTATGACCATCAATTTTCGAAAAAATGGTCTTTAAATTCAAGTATTTTTTCTAATGTCAAAGAGGCTTACGAAGCGAGACCATTTGATATTTTGGACGAAAACACGCGTTCATTGGGACTTCGTTTGAACATAAATTATAAAGATAGAATGCTTTCTTTGCCTTTTGAATTGAGTTTTGGAAGCGAAATGACTACTGAAAATTGCGAATATTCCCTTTCTGAAAATTTGTATCTAACACAGCCTGGAAACGGAAGCATCCAAGGGAATCAGTTCAGTGCCATTAACGAAAAAAGGAATTACAGTAATTATTTTTTACAAATGGAATTTTGGCCAACAAAAAAGCTGCATTTAGAGACTGGGATTGCCCTTAATACAACCAAGTATTCTTTAAAAGATGTTTTTCAAACCAATGCTGAAAGTCAAAACCATACTTTTGGCTCTATTTGGTCACCACGAATTGGACTTTCGTATAAAGTGGGGAACTTAAAAAACATATATGCTTCAGTAAGCAAAGGATTTTCGGTTCCCTCAGTTGCTGAAACACTAACGCCAGCAGGTCAAATTAATACGGATTTGCAACCAGAAATTGGTTGGAACTACGAAATTGGATTCAAGGGAAATTGGTTAGACAATAAATTATATACTGAAGCAGCCCTTTTTAGCACACAAATAGAAAATTTAGTAGTCGCTAGACGCACCGCCGATGATCGATATGTGGGAGTTAATGCTGGTTCGAGTTCTCATCCAGGCGTTGAATTTATTGTCAATTATAAAGTTTTGGAATCTAATAATTTTCAAATCACGCCTTATTTTTCAGGAGCCATAAATCATTTTAAATTTAAGGATTTTGTAGATGGAGATGCTGATTATTCCGGAAACCAACTTACAAATGTTCCCAATAAACAATTGAATTTTGGACTGGATGTATACACTAAATGGGGATTTAGTGTTACTGCCTCATACCGAACCACAGGCAGAATTCCCATGAATGATGCTAATACAAAATACACGAACAGCTTTTCTTTACTCGATATTAAGACAACCTATGCTTTCAAGGTGCTTAAAATTCTGAAAACCGAATTGACTGCAGGTGTTAATAATGCATTGAATGAAAAATACGCGGCAAGTATTGTGCCCAACGCTCTAGGTTTTGGCGCTGTTCCGCCAAGATATTATTATCCTGGCAATCCAATAAATTATTATGGAGGCGTATCGATTTCTTGTCTTTTTTAATAAAAAATCTTGTGCACTACTTTATTGTTTAATAGCTTCAACTTGTTTGAGGCTGATCATTTTGTGGTGCTTGTTGCTCCAGGAGTTCCTAATATAATTCATTACATCGGCAACTTCCTGATTAGACAATCCCATGGGAGTCATAGTGTTGTTGAATTTTTCCCCATTAACTATTATTTCCCCAGTTTGTCCAAATTTCACGGCATGAATACTTTGATTTACATTCTTACTCAGCCAATTAGAACCATCCAAGGGAGGGAAATTCTTTTCTTCTCCTTTGCCATTCGCCATGTGACATTGAATACAAAAATCCATATACACTTCTTTCCCTTTTACAATACTTTTTTCTAGGGCCGTTTTTTCTTGAACTATTTTTGCTACAGATAAGCCATTATTTTCTTTGTAGAAATCATCAGGAGATTTTAAATTTAAAAAGTAAAAAGTGTAGAATAGCAATGCCGTATATCCTAAAATATATTTTATTGTTACCATACTAATTAGGGATGATTTTAAGAATTCCTTTTCCTTCTACCCCAATATAAATATAACCATCCGGACCTTGTGCCACGTTTCGTAAACGTCCGATGTCGGTGCCAATTTTTTGTCTTCCAATGATTGTATTGTCTTCCAATTTTACTAATTCCAAGTATTGGAATTTTAAAGAACCTACTAGTAAATGTCCTTTCCATTCCGGATAGCGATCACTAGTCACAAAAGCCATTCCGCTTGGCGCAATAGAAGGAAGCCAATAGTAAATGGGTTTTTCAATACCTGGTTTTTCAGTTTCGGTGCTAATCGTAGTTCCGTCATAATCGATACCATAGGTAACGACCGGCCACCCATAATTAGCTCCTTTCTTAATAATGTTAATTTCATCTCCTCCTTTAGGCCCATGTTCATGTTCCCAAATGTCGCCAGTTATAGGATGTATTGCCAGACCTTGCGGATTCCTATTTCCATAGCAATAAATAGCTTCTTTGGCCTCTTTTTGCCCTACAAAAGGATTGGTTGCAGGAATACTTCCGTCGTCATTTAATCGGTATATTTTTCCGTTGTCACGAGTGATGTCTTGAGGGTTTACAAAATGATTCCCTCTTTCTCCAGCCGAGAAAAAAAGAAACCCGTCTTTATCAAAGACAATTCGGGAACCAAAATGCTGCCCTTTAGTAGTGTTTGGACCCGCTTTATACAGAGATTCAATTTGTGTCAAGCCTCCGTTTTCCAATTTGGTGCGAATGAGTTTGGTATTGCCTCCCTCGCCTTCTCCCTCAGAGGACGCATAAGTAATGTAGATCCATCCATTTTGAGCATAGTTAGGATGTACGGCAATATCAAGTAAGCCACCTTGTCCTCTGTTGTATACTTTTGGTACATTTTTAATTTCGCTTTTCACACCGTTTACAATTTGATATAAAACACCGCTTTTTTCGGTAACTAACATTGATCCGTCAGGAAGCCAAGCCATTCCCCAAGGAATTGGAATTCCAGAGGCCACCGTTTCAATAGTATAATTTTTCACCTCGTCTTGAATAGCTATGTCATTTTGTTTTTCTTGTGCCATACAACTTATGAAAAGAAAAAAAAGTAGTAATGATGTGTATTTAATCATGATTTTGCTTTTTAAGTTTTTGTTTTTTAAGATCATTTGTTACGAAGATACAAAAAGAGGATAAAAAAATTATTTGATTATTGGTGAAAACCAAAAAAGGCTATCATTTCTGATAGCCTTTCTGCTTTTGCTCCCTCTCTTGGGCTCGAACCAAGGACCCTCTGATTAACAGTCAGATGCTCTAACCAACTGAGCTAAGAAGGAAAGTGTGTTTTCACTTTTAAAGCGGTGCAAATAT
This sequence comes from Flavobacterium sp., assembly GCF_043780635.1. Lineage (GTDB taxonomy): Bacteria > Bacteroidota > Bacteroidia > Flavobacteriales > Flavobacteriaceae > Flavobacterium. The sequence goes on along the minus strand of NZ_JAYWCK010000111.1, from coordinate 39,195 downwards.
AGGGCTTAATTTTTTTGAAGCAAATAAAATCTATAAAAATTTTAATTTATTTTAACGTCCCACAATCGCCTTGTAAATATCGTTCCCATTAGCAAACAATAACAAAGTTATAAGTAGAAAGAAACCAACCATTTGAGCGTTCTCTAGGAACTTGTCGCTTGGTTTTCTGCCGCTAATCATTTCGTATAATAAAAAGATTACATGACCACCATCAAGCGCCGGAATAGGCAATAAATTCATCACACCAAGCATTATTGACAATAAAGCGGTGATATTCCAGAACACTTCCCAGCTCCAAGTGCTAGGAAAAATATCAAATATGGCTTTAAAACCACCCACGCCTTTGTAAGCGCCCGTGTCTGGATTGAAAATCGCTTTAAGCTGTTTTCCGTAACCTACTAATTGGTTTTTCCCTTTCTCAATTCCCACAGGAAAAGCTTCAAAGAAGCTATATTCTTGCGTGCTGAATTTATAAAGACCTAGTTTTTCAAGGCTTTTAATGCTTACAGAAGCGGGAATTATCCCTAATTTGCCGTCCTTGTTGATATTAATTTTTACTGGGACTTCTTTTTCATCTCTTAAAACAACAGCATCAACAGTCTTGTTTTTATTGTTTTTTAAAATTTCAACAACTTGATCAGAATATTTTGTTGGCTCACCATTAAGGGATTTGATAATGTCTTTTGGTAAAAGCACTGTTTTATTTGCAGATGAATCAAGGACTTTTCCTATTGCAAAAGGTTCTCTCCATCCAATAAAAGGTCGTTTTTCACCTTTCAATACTTTGTCGATTAAATCAACAGGGAAATTTATGGTTTGTTCAGCTCCATCACGTACAATCAGCGCTGATTTTGAAAACAAGAGTTTCATTGGAATCTCGTCAAAATGTGCTATTTTTTCGCCATCAATAGCAATTATTTTATCTCCAGTTTTGAATCCTAACTCTTCTCCAACAGTACTGGTAACGGCAATTCCATCTTTCAATTCCGAATTATTGAGGTACATATCGCCATAAGCATAAGCCATTCCAATATAAATCACAAAAGCCAAAATGAAGTTTACAATAACGCCACCTAGCATAATAATCAATCGTTGCCAAGCCGGTTTTGAACGAAATTCCCAAGGTTGAGGAGGCAAAGCCATTTGTTCTTTGTCCATACTTTCGTCAATCATTCCAGATATTTTTACATAGCCACCAAGAGGCAACCAGCCAATTCCATACTCGGTTTCGCCAATTTTCTTTTTAAACAAAGAATATTTTATGTCAAAAAACAAATAGAATTTTTCTACTCGTGTTTTAAATATTTTGGAAGGAATAAAATGTCCTAATTCGTGAAGTATAATCAGTAATGATAAGCTCAATAAAAATTGAGAAAGTTTGATAACTATTTCCATTTCTTTGTCATTGCGAGGAACGAAGCAATCTCATCCTCTTTATTAATTTAATTTGTATAGCGCACAAAAGTAAGGTTTTCTATTATAGTTGCAAAGGTTTACTTTTAGCTAAGACGATAAAAATTTGTTAATAAATGCCCCTTTTCCTTTTTTACTTTACCATATGTGTCTTAACTTTACTTTTTGTTACAAAATATTGTGCAGTATTGAACTATTCTACCTTTAAAAATCAAAAATATGTCTTCCAAATTATTTTCACCTTTACAAATAAAAAACATCACATTCAAAAACAGAATTGCTATTTCGCCAATGTGCCAATATTCCGCTGAAGATGGCTTTACCAATGATTGGCATCTAGTACATTTAGGCAGTCGAGCCACAGGCGGTGCGGCATTAATCATTCAGGAAGCAACCTCAGTTTCTCCCGAAGGCCGAATTTCTCCCGGTGATTTAGGTATTTGGAAAGACGAACATATAGAAAAAATGCAAGCCATCAACAGATTTATAATTGGACAAAATTCAATTCCTGGAATTCAGTTGGCACACGCCGGAAGAAAAGCAAGCGCTGCAATTCCTTGGAAAGGAAATATAAAATTGGATGAAACCAATGGAGGTTGGGATACGGTTGCACCATCAGCTGTTCCTTTTCATTCCAATGAAAAACTTCCAATTGCATTGGACAAAACAGGAATCCAGAAAGTAATTTCAGATTTTAAATCAGCAACCAAAAGAGCTTTAAAAGCGGGTTTTGAAGTTGTCGAAATCCATGCAGCACACGGTTATTTGTTGCACCAGTTTATGTCACCTTTGTCTAATTTCAGGACAGACGAATATGGAGGCAGTTTCGAAAACAGAATTCGTTTGCTGCTTGAAGTTCTCGAAGCTGTTCAATCCGAATGGCCTATGGATTTGCCGTTATTCATCAGAATCTCTGCGACAGATTGGGCAGAAGGTGGATGGAATATCGACGAATCGGTTCAACTTTCGAAAATTGTAAAAGAAAAAGGAGTGGATTTAATCGATGTTTCTTCAGGCGGATTGGCAACCCATCAGCAAATTCCATTGGAACCCAATTATCAAGTTCCATTTGCCGAAAGAATCAAAAAAGAAACCGGAATTTTGACTGGTGCGGTAGGTTTAATTACTGAAGCCTCTCAAGCGGAAGAAATCATTGCCACCGGAAAAGCAGATATGGTTTTATTCGCCAGAGAATCCTTGAGAGATCCAAACTTGGGATTGAATTTTGCCAAAGAACTTGGTGTCGATGTACAATGGCCTATACAATATGAAAGAGCAAAAAGAAAATAATATGCAAAAAATAAAAACAGCGCTTTTGTCTTACGGAATGTCCGGGAAAGTTTTTCACGCGCCATTTTTGACAATTCATCCAGGTTTTGAACTAATGGGTTCTTGGGAAAGAAGTAAAAAATTGATACAGCAAGATTATCCTGAAGTCATAAGTTATCCAACTTTAGAATCTATTTTACAGAACGATTCTATTGATTTGGTTATTGTAAATACTCCCGTTGCGACTCATTTTGAGTACGCCAAAAAAGTTTTGCTAGCCGGAAAACAAGCTGTTGTCGAAAAAGCATTCACGACCACGGTTGCCGAAGCGCAGGAATTAGCAACTTTGGCAAAAGAAAAAGGATTGAAATTGGCGGTTTTCCAAAATAGGAGATGGGACAGTGATTTCAAAACCGTAAAAAAAATTATTGATGCTAATTTGTTGGGAGAAATAGTCGAAGCTGAGTTTCATTTTGACCGTTATAATCCTATTTTGAGTCCAAAACAACACAAGGAAACTGCTAATTCAGGCGCTGGAATTCTAAAAGATTTAGGGCCACATTTAATTGACCAAGCCTTGTTTTTGTTTGGCTTGCCTAATGCTGTTTTCGCGGATATTCGAATTACTAGAGCGCATTCATTGGTGGATGATTATCTCGATATTTTGCTTTATTATCCTGATTTTAGAGTGCGATTGAAAGCCGGTTTTTTTGTTCGAGAAGCAATTCCTTCTTATGTCGTTCACGGCCAAAAAGGATCTTTTCTAAAACCGCGTGGTGACGTGCAGGAAGATAATTTAAAACTGGGAATGAAACCAAATTTAACTTCTTGGGGAACAGAATCCGATGAAAATCGAGGACTTTTGCACACGGAAATCAATAGCAAAATTATCAAAGAAAAAGTATCAACGCTTCAAGGAAATTATTACGATTTTTTTGAAGGAGTGTATCAATCTATTGCTAATGACAAACCTGAACCTGTAACTGCTCAAGACGGCGTAAACGTGATGCAAATTATTGAAGTGGCTATTCAAAGTAGTGAGCAAAAGAAAGCGATAAATTTATAAACAATAACGATATAAAATTCTGTTAACAGCATCAATAGCAAAAGGGTAAGCTTGATTGTTGTATTTTTGTGCCTTTTAATTTTAATTACTATTCGTTTGACAGATTTAGATTTTTTAAGCAGTTTTAAAGCTAAGGGAAAATACAAGAAAACATACCAAAATGCCAAAGCTTCGTATTTGACGAGAATTCGTTGGGCAGTGTCGATGTTTTATTTTGGTATGGGTTTGTGTTTTGCCACCTGGGCAAGCCGAATTCCACATATCAAAGCCGATTTACACTTAAGTGATGGCGAATTAGGAACGATTTTATTTGCTTTGCCATTAGGACAGTTAACGATGATGCTTTTTTCCGGTAAACTGGTTACTCGTTTTGGCAGCCACCGCATTCTTCCTTTTTCTACGTTACTATATGCTTTTAGTTTGACTAATATAGGATTAGCTCAAAACGCGTGGCAATTGGGACTTGGGCTATATCTATTTGGGGTTTTCGGAAACTTATCAAATATTTCTATAAATACTCAAGGAGTTTATACCGAAGGACTTTTCAAAAGAACGATTATGTCTTCTTTTCATGGCGTGTGGAGTTTGGCCGGGTTTACGGGTGCTTTAGTAGGCTTGGGAATGTTATCCCTGAATCTAGCCACGTATACGCATTTTTTAATTGTTGCTGCAATCGTACTTTTGCTCGTTGCTTTTAACTTCAAATTTTTGATTAAGGCCAAAGAAATTCCCCGACAAGAAAAGAAAAAAGGATTCAGAAAACGCGACAAGTCACTAATTTTGTTGGGAATAATTGGTTTTTGTAGTATGGCAAGCGAAGGCATTATGTTCGATTGGAGCGGGGTTTATTTCAAAGACGTTATCAAAGTTCCCGGTTCCTTGGTTATTTTGGGATATACTTCTTTTATGATTATGATGGCAAGCGGTCGATTTTTTGGTGATGGTTTAATTAATAGATTTGGACGAAAAAAAGTGATGCAAATCAGTGGGATTATGATTTCATCAGGTTTATTTACCGCAGTAATTTTTCCATTCATAGTTCCTTCAACTATCGCTTTTATGGTTGTAGGACTGGGCGTTTCTACCATTATACCGACTCTTTATAGCATTGCGGGAAAACATCCAACAATCCCAACAGGCGAAGCTTTGACAGCTGTTTCCAGTATAAGTTTCTTGGGCTTTTTAATGGGACCGCCAATCATTGGTTATATTTCTGAATTATTTGGCTTGCGATTTTCATTCGCCTTTATTGGTATTTTTGGATTTATGATTGCATTGATGGTGTCCAGAATTAAGGCAATCGAATAGTTTCTATTCGGTTATAGTTTTGTGTTGTTCCAAAAAGTTGACTAATTTTTATAAACCCATTCCCCCATAAGTCCCTTGCAAATCGTTAAATTTGCATCTTATTAAAAGTTATGTTAGAAAAAGAAACAATAAATTTCGAAAAAACAGCCATTGTCGGCATCGTTACCCAAAATCAAAGCGAAGAGAAACTCAACGAGTATCTTGATGAATTGGAGTTTTTGACTTTTACCGCTGGAGGTCAAGTTGTGAAACGCTTTTCGCAAAAAATGGAACGTCCCAATCCCAAGACTTTCGTTGGAACTGGAAAAATAGAAGAAATCAATCTTTTTGTAAAAGAAAATGAGATTTCGACCTTGATATTTGATGATGAATTAACGCCTTCCCAACAAAAAAATATTTCCAAAATTATAGATTGCAAAATCTTGGACAGAACCAATCTTATCTTAGATATTTTTGCCCAAAGAGCCGAAACTTCTTATGCCAGAACGCAAGTAGAATTGGCACAATGTATCTATTTGTTGCCAAGATTATCGGGTCTTTGGACACACTTGGAACGTCAAAAAGGTGGAATTGGGATGCGTGGACCTGGTGAAACCGAGATTGAAACCGACAGACGAATTGTTCGCGATAGAATATCATTGTTAAAAGATAAAATTAAAGCGATAGACAAACAAATGGGTGTTCAACGCAGCAATCGTGGCGCTATGGTTCGTGTGGCTTTGGTGGGTTATACCAATGTTGGGAAATCGACTTTGATGAATGCCATTGGGAAAAGTGATGTTTTTGTAGAGAACAAGCTTTTCGCCACTTTGGACACAACGGTTCGAAAAGTGGTGATAAAAAACTTGCCTTTTCTGTTATCTGACACCGTAGGATTTATTCGAAAACTGCCAACACAATTGGTTGATTCTTTCAAAAGTACGCTTGATGAGGTTCGTGAAGCCGATTTGTTATTGCACGTTGTTGATATTTCACATCCTGAATTCGAAGATCATATCGCATCAGTAAATCAAACTTTATTGGACATAAAAGCGAATAACAAACCAGTAATTATGGTTTTCAATAAAATTGATGCTTATAAACATTTGACCATCGATGAAGACGATTTAATGACTGAAAAAACGCCAAGACATTTTACACTCGAAGAATGGAAAACAACTTGGATGCATCGTGTGGGTGAAGAAAACGCTTTGTTTATTTCGGCAACAGAAAAAGAAAATTTCGAGGAATTAAGAGAACGTCTTTATGAAGCCGTGCGACAAATTCACATCACCCGTTTTCCGTATAACAAGTTTTTGTATCCGGATTATAAGGATGCTGTTGAGAAAGAAGAGAAAGAATAGAATCAGAAGAAATTTTATTTTTTCTTAAAAAGCGGTACCGCTGAACACGCTTCGCCGTACATAATACTTCTGGCAAAAGGCTGCAGATAGTGTGCCGCCAAAATATAAGCACGCATTGGAACTGGTTTTTTCGAACAACCTTTTATAATTACTGCCTTGTTCTCATAAACCGAATAATCTATTTTAGATAGTATTTCTTCATATAAAGATGAATCCAAATCTTCAATTGTTCCGTTCACGATTTTCTTGGCAAAAGGAGCCAATTGCACAGCAACCAAAATAGATGCCCAAGCGGGAACAATAGCATCAGTGCTACAATTGATAGCCACATATTGGTCTTGGTATTGTGACCAATTGTGGTTTTTAAGATGCTCTCTAAAGTCTTTTTCTTTCAATAAAAATCCTTCAAGAAGCCAACCAGAAATATCAATTTGCGCCCGAATTCCCTTTGGATAATAATCTTCAAGATCGAAAACTTCCAAGGCGCTATTAGCAACTTTATTTACAATTTCTTCCATTTTTTAAATATTCAGTGGTCAGTAATCAGTGGTCAGTAATCAGCTACTAACTGAATACTAAAAGACTGAACACTGAACACTTTTTACTAAAGCATTCCCAGTTCTAATTTTGCTTCCTCGCTCATTAAATCTTTGCTCCATGGTGGATCAAATGTGATTTCCACTTCGGCACCTTTTACATGCTCAATAGATTTAACTTTCTCTTCAACTTCTCTTGGCAAACTTTCTGCAACAGGGCAGTTTGGAGATGTTAGTGTCATCAGGATTTTTACTTCATAATCAGTACTTACCATTACGTCATAAATCAATCCTAATTCGTAAATATCTACAGGAATTTCTGGGTCGTAGATGGTTTTTAATTTAGCTACAATATCAATTCCTAATGTGTTTGTGTCAATTACTTGTTCCATAATTTTTTATTTATTTGCATCGAATGCCAATGCGTACATTTTTATATTTTTTATCATCGAAACCAAACCATTGGCTCGTGTTGGTGACAAATGCTCTTTTAAACCAATTTTGTCAATAAAATCCATATCAGCATTCAGAATATTCGAAGCCTTTTGGTTTGAGAAAACCCGAATTAATATGGCAATTATTCCTTTGGTCAAAATGGCATCACTATCAGCGGTGAAAACTATTCTATCGTCTTTTTGTTCTCCTTTTAGCCACACTTTTGACTGGCATCCTTTGATGATATTGTCATCGGTTTTGAATTCTTCTTGAATTAAAGGTAAGTTTTTACCCAAATCAATAATATACTCATAGCGTTGCATCCAATCGTCAAACATTGAAAACTCGTCTACTATTTCTTCTTGTATTTCTTTAATTGTCATTATTCTTTTTTAGCAAAGGTATTTATTTTATCAACTAATTTTTTGATTTCTGCTGGCGGATAACCATGATCAAAAGATTCGGTTTCATAATTCTTGTCTTTATAAACAACTTTCAAATTCGCTATAGCAGCACCATCGTAAAAACGTTTTTCAGTTGGAGCTTTTAAAGTTGCTATTTTATTTAATTCGAAACTTTCAAAATAACCGACCAATTCCTTCCAATCTTTATCCGAAATTTTTGTTGCAGCAGCTTTGTTATTACCGCTTCTATCTTTCGAAACTGAAACCATTTGATCTTGGATTGTTATCTTCTGATAAAAACCTCTGGTATTGGCAGTATATTCCAAAACAGCTGTTTTCAAGTCATTTTTGTTTTGACCTTCACAACTTTTGCTAAGGAAAACACTCAATAAAATTACTGTGAATAGTTTCATTTTTTTATTTTTAAGATAACATTAGTTGCGCTTTTTTAACAGCTTCTACCATAACGTCAATTTCTTCCTTGGTATTATAAAATGAAAACGAAGCTCGAATGGTTCCCGGAATTTTAAAAAAATCCATAATGGGTTGTGCGCAATGATGTCCCGTTCTCACAGCTATTCCCAATTTATCTACAATCGTTCCAATATCATACGGATGAATTTCACCAACATTAAACGAAATCACCGATGTTTTTTCCTTGGCTGTGCCAAAAATTTTCAAACCTTCAATTTCCAATAATTTTTGTGTTCCGTATTCTACCAATTCTTTTTCCTGTTGTTGAATATTGTCAAAACCAACAGAATTCAAATAATCAACTGCGGTTCCCAAGACAATTCCACCAGCAATATTCGGCGTTCCTGCTTCAAATTTATGCGGTAAATCGGCATAAGTCGTCTTCTCAAAAGTCACTTCCTTAATCATTTCGCCACCACCTTGATAAGGAGGTAATTTGTTGAGCCAAGCTTCTTTTCCGTATAAAATTCCGGTTCCTGTAGGACCACACATTTTGTGTCCGGAAAAAACGTAAAAATCACAATCTAATTCCTGAACATCGGGTTTTAAATGGGGAACTGCTTGCGCTCCGTCAATCAAAATCGCAGCGCCAAATTCGTGCGTTTTATCAATCATATATTTCACGGGATTGATAGTTCCTAAAGCATTTGAGATGTGATTCACCGTCACGATTTTGGTTTTATCCGATAATAATTTATCGAATTCGGCCATAATCAATTCTCCGTTTTCATTCATTGGAATTACTTTCAAAACAGCTCCAGTTCGTTCGCACAACATTTGCCAAGGCACAATATTACTGTGATGTTCCATTGCCGAAACTAAAACTTCGTCACCTGATTTTAATAGCGAAGCAAAACCATTGGCAACAGCATTAATTCCATGTGTCGTTCCCGAAGTAAAAATAACTTCGTGAGCAAATTTTGCATTAATATGACTTTGAATTTTAGCACGCGAAACTTCATAAGCATCGGTGGCTAATTGACTCAAAGTATGTACACCGCGATGGATGTTGGCATTGATTTCCTGATAATATTTGGCAATCGCATCAATCACGATTTGAGGCTTTTGATTGGTTGCGCCGTTGTCAAAATAAACCAATGGTTTCCCGTTTACAGTTCTTGAAAGTATTGGAAAATCGGCTCTAATTTTATTTATATCTAACATTTTGTTATTTAGAAAAGTTCTAAATACAAAAGTAATATATTTGAAACACTTTATCAGCAAACATTTGTTAATATATCCTAACTTTTCTCATACAATATAAGGCATTTAAATTCATTTAAGGGCGCTTGAATTTTTTTATTCTTATATTTTCTTAACTTGCATTCTCTTGTAATTACCTACGTATGAAAAAAATATTCAAATTCCTTGCTCTTGCTCTTTTTGTTTTTTTAATTTACTTTGTCTACATTAATTATCCTCTGGATTTACTCTCCGGCTTTTCAGCCAAAAGCGTGGCTTCAGGACATTTTATTGACAATCGTTCCCAAGAAATGATTGAAAATGGTGATAATGACTTTCTACCCATAAAATTAGCGAGTAACAAAATTGACGAAAACGGAAAATTCGCAACGGCTACTGTTTATGGATTAAAACAACGGAAAGCGATTTACCGTGAGGGTTTAGGAGCAACATTAATCAATGATGATTTTGATGTTTCAAAACCGTATAAAGTTCCAAAAAGAACAAAAATTTCAACTAATTTACCTTTTCCGTATGGTAACATTGAACCGAAGGATACGGTTTTTGCAAATGTTGATTATGTAAAATTGAATGCGGCTGTTGCCAATGCTTTTGATATAATAGGCGAAAAAAAGAAAAGAACACGAGCAGTTTTGGTCATCTATAAAGACAAAATTATTGCCGAAAAATATGACACGGGTTTCAATAAAAATTCTAAAATTTTGGGTTGGTCTATGACCAAAAGCGTTACTGCCACGATTTTTGGAATCTTGCAAAAACAAGGAAAAATCGATGTTTCGAAACCAGCTCCAATTGCTGAATGGAGAAATGATGAACGTGCAACTATTACTATTTCCGATTTGCTGCATATGAACTCAGGCTTGGAATGGAAGGAAGATTACAGCAAGATTTCGGACGTGACAAAAATGCTTTTCTATGATGCTGATATGTCAAAATCCCAAATCAACAAACCACTGGTTGGAGTGACGAATGCTTCTTGGTATTACTCTTCAGGAACTACAAATTTACTGTCGGGAATTTTGAGGAATCAATTCAAAACGCATCAGGGCTATCTTGATTTTTGGTATTCGGCTTTAATTGATAAAATCGGGATGAACTCAATGCTTATTGAAACGGATATGGCGGGAAATTATGTTGGTTCGTCTTATGGTTGGGCAACAGCACGTGATTGGTCTAAACTTGGTTTATTGTATTTGCACAAAGGCAATTGGAATGGTGATCAATTATTTAATAAAAGTTGGGCAAAATATGTTTCGACTCCAACTAATGGTTCCAAAGGGAAATATGGTGCACATTTTTGGCTTAATGCCGGCGGAAAATTTCCTGATGTACCAAGAAATATGTTTTATTGCAGCGGTTATCAAGGACAAATGGTCGCCATTTTCCCAAGCCACGATTTAGTAATTGTGCGAATGGGTTTGAAAGAAGATCCTGATTTTGATTTTAATGGATTGTTGAGTGGGATTGTGGGGAGTTTAAAGAAATAAAAAAACCCGACAGATTTTTGAAATCCGTCGGGTTTTTAAAATTATAATTAACTACTAATACTACAAATCAAATCCAATTTTAACGCCTAATTTCAAGGCGATAATCTTGGTGATTCGTTGTTTTATTTCTGGTATTTTGATGTTTTCGATTACGGCATTCGAGAAGGCGTACATCAATAATGCTTTAGCTTCTTTCTTTGGAATTCCACGTTGTTGCATATAGAACATTGCGGTTTCATCAAGTTGTCCAACCGTGCAACCGTGAGAACATTTTACGTCATCGGCAAAAATTTCCAATTGTGGTTTGGCATTTATCGTTGATTTATTGCCCAATAAAATGTTGTTGCTTTTTTGGAAAGCATTGGTTTTTTGAGCATCTTTTTCCACATATACTTTTCCGTTGAAAACACCTGTTGAATTATCAGAAAAAATTCCTTTATAGTCTTGGAAACTTTCGCAATTTGGCGCAGCGTGATGCACTAAAGTGTAATGATCCACGTGCTGTTTTTCGCCAATGATGGTGATTCCGTTTAAGGTGCTGGTCAATCTTTCGCCAAAATGGTAAAAATTCAAGTTGTTTCGAGTCAGATTTCCTCCAAAAGAGAAAGTGTGAACAGAAACGTGGCTTTCTTGTTTTTGGGAAACGTAAGTATTGTCAATTAGATTGGCTGCGTGATTGTCGTTCTGGATTTTATAATAATCTACAATAGCACGTTTTTGTGCAAAAATCTCAGTAACCGAATTGGTCAAAACGGGATTTTCATTCAAACTTTGATGTCTTTCAATGATTTGAACGTGTGAATTTTCGCCAACAATAACCAAATTTCTGGGTTGTACCATAAGTGCAGCTTCAGTTCCTGTAGAGAAATACATAATCTCGATAGGTTTTCGAGCTACAGTCTTTTTTGGGATATTGATGTAGGCTCCTTCATTGGCGAAAGCCGTATTTAACGAAGTCAAACTCTCGTCTTTGCTTGCAATTTGATTAAAATAAGTATCAATTACCATTTTATATTTTGGCTTGTTCAATGCCGATGACATCAAGCAAACATCAATTCCTTCGTGAGTGGTAGAAGACAAATTAGAACTAAATACACCATCAATAAAGACTACTTTGTAAGTGTCAATTTCGTGGATGAAATATTTTTTTACATCTCTAAACTCAATTGAATTTTCGTGTTTTGGAAATACAGTAAAGTCATTTTTCAGGATGGCATTTAGCGAAGTATATTTCCAGGATTCTTCTTTTTTAGTTGGGAAACCTTTGTTTTCAAAGTTTTTTATAGCCGAAGTTCTCACATCGTGAAGTTCTGAATGAACATCAATTTGCTCTTCGAAAGCCATAAAAGACGAAAGTAATTTTTCTTTTAATTCCATTATTGGTAGTTATAAGTTATGAGTTATAAGTTATGAGTTTTGCAAACTGCAAACTGTAAACTGCAAACTATTTTTACGCTTCTTGTTCTAGTTTGATCCAGTCGTATCCTTTTTCTTCAAGCTCGTGAGCCAGTTCTTTGCCTCCGGATTTTACAATTTTTCCGTTATATAATACGTGAACAAAATCAGGAACGATATAATCCAATAATCTTTGGTAGTGTGTGATAACAACGATGGCGTTTTTGTCGCTTTTCAATTTGTTTACACCATTGGCAACAATACGCAAGGCGTCAATGTCAAGACCAGAATCGGTTTCATCAAGGATGGCCAATTTTGGTTCCAACATTGCCATTTGGAAAATCTCGTTACGTTTTTTCTCACCACCTGAAAAACCTTCGTTTAAAGAACGAGACAAAAATTTACGGTCGATTTCTAACAATTCTGATTTTTCACGAATAAATTTCAGCATTTCATTTGCCGGCATTTCTTCGAGTTTGTTGGCTTTACGAGTTTCGTTGATCGCAGTTCTCATAAAGTTCGTTACCGAAACTCCTGGGATTTCAACTGGATATTGAAACGATAAGAATACTCCTTTATGTGCTCTTTCTTCTGGAGCCAATTCAGAAAGATCTTCTCCGTCCAACGAGATTTCGCCTTCAGTCACTTCGTAATTTTCGTTTCCGGCAATGATGGAAGCAAGCGTACTTTTTCCGGCACCGTTTGGTCCCATAATCGCGTGAATTTCTCCAGCTTTTACTTCAAGGTTGATTCCTTTAAGGATTTCTTTGTCTCCAATGGAGGCGTGTAAATTTTTTATTGATAACATTTTTCGAATGTGTTTTATACTTTGTTTATTTTTAACCTACTGAACCTTCAAGTGAAATTTCCAACAATTTCTGTGCTTCAACTGCAAATTCCATTGGTAATTTATTCAATACATCTTTACTGAAACCATTCACGATTAAAGCGATTGCTTTCTCGGTTGGAATTCCACGTTGATTGCAATAGAAAACTTGGTCTTCACCAATTTTACTTGTCGTGGCTTCGTGTTCTATTTTGGCTGAAGGATTTTTACTTTCGATGTAAGGAAAAGTATTGGCACTGCAATTATTTCCCATTAATAAGGAATCGCATTGCGAAAAGTTTCTTGCATTGTCTGCATTTGGACCTACTTTTACCAATCCTCTATAACTATTGTGTGATTTTCCAGCAGAAATTCCTTTGGAAATAATCGTTGATTTTGTGTTTTTGCCAAGGTGAATCATCTTGGTTCCGGTATCGGCTTGTTGGAAATTATTAGTTACAGCAATCGAATAAAATTCGCCCACCGAATTATCGCCTTTTAAGATACAAGATGGATATTTCCAAGTTACGGCAGAACCTGTTTCGACTTGAGTCCAAGAAATTTTTGCGTTTTTTTCACACAAACCTCTTTTGGTTACAAAATTGAAAACTCCGCCTTTTCCTTCCTTGTTTCCAGGATACCAGTTTTGAACGGTAGAATATTTGATTTCGGCATCGTCCATTGCGATAAGTTCAACAACTGCAGCGTGCAATTGATTTTCATCACGACTTGGAGCGGTACAACCTTCAAGATAGGAAACATAACTACCTTCGTCCGCAATCAGCAATGTTCTCTCGAATTGTCCGGTTCCGGCTTGATTGATACGGAAATAAGTCGAAAGTTCCATTGGACAACGAACGCCTTTTGGAATATAACAGAAACTTCCGTCAGAGAAAACAGCCGAATTTAATGCTGCATAGAAATTATCTTTTTGCGGCACAACAGTTCCAAGATGTTTTCGAACTAATTCTGGATGTTCACGAATCGCTTCTGAAATCGAACAAAAAATAATCCCTTTTTCGTTCAGGGTTTTCTTGAATGTTGTCGCTACTGAAACAGAATCAACTACAATATCCATAGCAACATTATTCATCATTTTTTGCTCATCAACAGATATCCCTAATTTTTTATACATTTCTAAAAGTTCAGGATCTACATCGTCCAATGATTTATTAGGATCTATAGCTTTTGGAGCAGAATAATAGGAAATGGCCTGAAAATCAGGTTTTGGATAATGCACATTTGCCCATTCTGGTTCTTTCATTTGTTCCCAAGCACGAAAAGCCTCGATGCGCCAATCGGTCATCCATTGTGGCTCTTCTTTTCTGTGGGAAATGGCACGAACAATGTCCTCGTTCAAACCTATAGGAAAAGTATCCGATTCTATATCAGTATAAAATCCGTACTCGTATTCTTTGCTTTCGAGTTCAACTCGTAAATGGTCTTCGGTGTATTTTGACATTTTTTTATTGTTTATTATACCCTGAAAGGGTTAATATTATAGAGAAAACGATTCTCCGCAACCACAAGTTCTACTTGCGTTTGGGTTATTGAAAACAAAACCTTTTCCGTTTATACCTCCAGAGAATTCGAGAATTGTTCCGGCTAAATAGAGAAACGATTTTTTCTCCACGGCAATTGTTATCTCGTTATCCACAAAAATTTTATCGTCTTCGCCTTTAGTTTTGTCAAACTTCAAATCGTAAGACAATCCGGAACAACCGCCGCTTTTCACGCCGACTCTCACGTAGTCAATTGCAGCATCAAAACCATCATCTTTCATTAAATCGATGATTTTCTTTTTGGCAGTATCAGAAACCTTTATCATAGCTTATATAGAATTTGTCTAAATAGAGCACAAAGATATCACAATTTCGCCTTTTAGTCAAACATATAACATTTTTATAACTATAACTGAATAGAAAAAGTTGATTTGGCATTTTATTTAAGTAAATGTATTTCCTAACTTTGTTTGCTTTAGATCACACAAAACAAATTATGAAACTATATCCTATTGAAACTGGTAATTTTAAGCTTGATGGTGGTGCAATGTTTGGCGTTGTGCCAAAAACAATTTGGAACAAAACCAATCCTTCAGATGATAAAAATTTAATTGATCTTGCTGCAAGATGTTTGCTTATTGAAGATGGAAATCGCCTGATTCTGATTGATAACGGAATGGGAAATAAGCAATCTGAGAAATTTTTCGGTTATTATTCGCTTTGGGGAACACATTCTATCGATAAATCATTGGCAAAATATGGTTTTCATCGTGATGACATTACTGATGTTTTTTTGACACACTTGCATTTTGACCACTGTGGTGGAAGTGTGCAATGGAATAAAGACAAAACAGGATATGAAGTTGCTTTTAAAAATGCCAAATATTGGACAAATGAAAACCATTGGGAATGGGCAACAAAACCAAATCCTCGTGAAAAAGCATCGTTTCTTTCAGAAAACATTTTGCCAATACAAGAAAGCGGACAATTGAATTTTTTGCAATTACCCGAAGGGGATTTTGTCGAAAAATCGGAACTTGATTTTGGGGTTTTCTTTGTAAACGGTCATACCGAAAAAATGATGATTCCACATATTAAATATCAGGATAAAACGATTGTTTTTTGTGCAGATTTATTGGCTACCTCCGGACACGTTCCCATTCCTTATGTGATGGGTTATGACACAAGACCGCTTTTGACTATGCCTGAAAAAGCAAAATTTCTTACTGCAGCAGCCGAAAACAATTACTATTTGTTCTTGGAACACGATGCCCACAACCAAATAATCACAGTTGAAAATACTGAAAGAGGTGTGCGGTTGAAGGAAGTTTTTAGTTGTGATGAAATCTTAAGTTAGTGTTAATCACTTGGTTTTTTGATGAAAAAAAATTTACTTTTGAGACCTAATTTTAAATTTACACTCCTAATGAAACGCTTCAAATTAACCTATTTATCAATTATTGCATGCTTAACTGTATCCATTTCCGTTAGCGCTCAAAGCACCAATAATTTTATTGTCAAAAAAGAAAAACTGAGCGAAACAGAATTACAACGATGGTCACATCTGGATTTGGTCAAAGACACGATACCGGGAATGAGCGTTGATAGAGCGTATTCAGAATTGTTAAAAAACAAAAAAGAAGTCAAAGTAATTGTTGGAATTATAGATTCTGGGGTTGATATAGACCACGAAGATTTAAAATCTGTTATTTGGACTAACAAAAAGGAAATTGCCGGTAACGGAATTGACGATGACAGAAACGGATATATTGATGACATTCACGGATGGAATTTTCTAGGTGATGCTGGAAAAGAAACCCTGGAAATGACCCGAATCTTAAAAAAAGGTGACGATAAATCGGCAACCTATAAAAGTGCCCTTATTGCTTATGATAAAAAATACGATAAAGCAATGAAGGACAAAATGCAAGTCGATTTCTTGATGGCTGCTGATAAATCTATTCAAAAACATTTAAACAAGGAAGAATATACTATTGAAGATTTGAATGGAATTACAACCACAGATGCCGATTTAAATAAAAACAAAAAAATTATGACCCGAATCTTGACCAATGCAGGTCCTGATTTTCGTTCTGGATTAAAAGAATATTCAGACTATATTTATGATCAAATAAACTATAACCTTAACAAAGAATTTGATGGTCGAAAAATAGTTGGAGACAATCCGGAAGATATAAAAAACTCTAAATATGGAAATAACAACGTTTGTGGTCCGGACAAAGAAGAAGCATTTCATGGAACACACGTTGCCGGAATTATTGCTCAAGTACGCAATAACAACATTGGAGGTGATGGAATTGCCAATAATGTAGAAATCATGACCATAAGAGCCGTACCCAATGGAGATGAATATGACAAAGATATTGCATTAGCCATTCGTTATGCAGTTGATAATGGGGCCAAAGTAATCAACGGAAGTTTCGGAAAAAGTTATTCTCCTCACAAGCAATGGGTGTATGATGCCATAAAATATGCCGAAAAGAAAGATGTTCTTTTTGTTCATGCCTCTGGAAACGATGGACTAAACATTGATTTGTCTGAAAATGCTAGTTTTCCAAATGATTCTGATGACAATAAAAAAGAATTTGTTACCAATATATTGACTGTTGGAGCATTGAATTATATTTATGGAGATGGTGTCATTGCGGATTTTTCAAATTATGGCAAATTTAACGTAGATGTATATGCTCCAGGAACAGAAATTTATTCAACTGTTCCCAACAACAAATTCAAATACGAACAAGGAACCTCGATGGCTTCACCAAATGCAGCCGGAGTTGCAGCCTTAATCCGCTCGTATTACCCAAAATTATCGGCAAAACAAGTGAAACAAATCATAATTGACTCTGGCACACCATTGCCTGAAATAATTGAATTAGGATCGTCACACGAAAAAAAATCGGCTTCGGAATCTTCTAAATCAGGAAAAATTGTCAATGCTTACAACGCTTTGTTAATGGCTCAAAAAATATCAAAAAAATAATTAAATTATCTTTATTTTTAAAATGGAAGTGCTTTTGTCCTTTCGTTTTTTATATTATCTATTATGAAAAAAATCTTTATACTTTCTATCCTTTCCCTGAGTTTCGGAAATCTATTTGCTCAAAGTTCTGGGTATTGGCAACAGCACGTTGACTATAAAATGGACGTTGTAATGAATGTGAAAAATTACCAATACAAAGGAAAACAGGAATTAGTCTACACCAATAATTCGCCAGATACCTTAAAACGTGTTTTTTATCATTTGTTCAACAATGCTTTTCAACCTGGAAGTGAAATGGATGCCAGACTTCAAAGCATCAAAGATCCTGATGCAAGAATGGTCAATAAAATAAATGTTGGAGACAAGAAAATTAAGGAAAGCAGAATCAAAACCTTGAAACTGAACGAAATTGGTTATTTAAATATTTCAAATTTCACGCAAGATGGAGTTGTTGCCAATACAAAAATCGTTGGAACTATTCTTGAAGTGACTTTGGCAAAGCCAATTTTACCCAATTCAAAAACTACTTTCACATTGGATTTTGACGGACAAGTTCCAGTTCAAATTCGTCGTTCCGGCAGGAATAATGTTGAAGGTGTCGAATTGTCAATGGCGCAATGGTATCCAAAAATAGCTGAATTTGATTTCGAAGGTTGGCATGCAGATCCATACATTGCTAGAGAATTTCACGGAGTTTGGGGAAATTTTGATGTAAAAATCACTATCGACAAAGATTATGTTTTGGGCGGAAGTGGTTATTTGCAGAACTCAAACGAAATTGGTCATGGTTATCAGGATGCAGGAGTTACTGTTGTTTATCCAAAGAATATCAAACCCTTGACTTGGCATTTTTATGCTCCAATGGTTCACGATTTTACTTGGGCTGCCGATAAAAATTACCTTCACGATGTAATCAAAGGACCCAACAATGTTGATTTACATTTTCTTTATAAAAATAAAGCATCTGTTATAGAAAATTGGAAAAAATTAGAACCTTTAATGGTCAAAATAATGACGTCTTTCAACAACACCGTTGGCGATTATCCCTATAAACAATACTCATTTATTCAAGGTGGCGACGGCGGAATGGAATATGCAATGTGTACTTTGATATTAGGAAACGGAACGGTTGAAGGAATGTTGAATTCTGCACCGCATGAATTGGCACATTCATGGTTTCAGCAAATTTTGGCTTCTAATGAAAGTAAACATCCATGGATGGATGAGGGTTTTGCAACCTATATAGAATATTTGGCACTCAATGAAATTGCTGTTAAAAAAGAAGAAAACCCTTTTAAGGAAACTTACTTAGCCTATTATAAATTAGTAGAATCAGGAAAGGAGCAGCCACAGACCATTCCTGGAGATTATTATGACGAGAACAGACTGTATTCAACAGCCTCTTATTATAAGGGTAGTATTTTCTTGTCGCAGCTTGAATATGTGATTGGAAAAGAGAACGTAAATAAAACGCTGAAAAGATATTTCCAAGATTTCAAATTCAAACATCCAACACCAAACGACATCATGAGAACTGCTGAACGCGTTTCGGGAGCAAACTTAGATTGGTATTTAACGAATTGGACCCAAACCATAAATACTATAGATTATGGAATTACTTGCCTTCGCGAAGGTGCTGATAATAAAGGGCTGGGAGCTATAATTACCTTAGAAAGATTTGGCAGGATGCCAATGCCTATTGATATTTTGGTAGAATATACCGACGGTACAAAAGAGAGTTTCTACATTCCGTTACGAATGATGAATTTTGAAAAAGTGAATTCAAACCCAGCAGTGAAAAGGACAGTTTTAAACGATTGGGCTTGGGCTTATCCAACGTATGAATTTAGTATTTCCAGAAACAAAACCGAAATCAGAAAAATAACAATCGATCCAAGCGGATTAATGGCTGATGTGAAGCAGGCAGACAATACTTATGAGATAAAATAGCTTTTTATTTTAATGAAAAAAGGGGATGATTTTATAAAATCATCCCCTTTTTTGTATTATTAAATTCATTAATTTTTTATGCCTAATGACTCTAAGAAAGCATCTGAATTGGACTTTCTGCCTAAAAACTTTTCTACCATTTCAGTTTCTGGAACCGTACCGCCTTTTTCAAGAATTTCTTTTTTGTATCTAATTCCGGTTGCAGGATCCATAACGCCATTCTTTTTAAAAACTGAAAACATGTCTTCTGCATAGACTTTAGACCACAGATAACCATAATAATTAGCCCCATAACTGTTTAGATGACCAAACCCGCAAATCATATGATTATTATCGTTAAAAGGCAATTGATTTAAAGACATCTTTTCTTTAAAGATTTGTAAAGTTCCTTTCTGTTTTACTTCTTCATATTTGTCCTTATAGGAAAAGTCGATTAGACCAAATGCAACTTGTGATATATATTGACTTCCAATATTTACCAATTGAGTTTGTTTCATTTTATCGAATAATTCTTTTGGGAGTGTTTCCCCCGTTTTATAATGTTTTGCAAAGATTTTTAAAGCATCATATTCCCAACACCAGTTTTCTAAAAATTGGGAAGGAGCTTCGATAAAATCTCTTTTAACTGCAGAAGAACTTTGAGAAGCAATTGCAGGATGGCACAACAAACGATGAACCAAGTGCCCGAATTCGTGAAACATCGTAATTACATCATCGTGTTCTAATAGTGATGGTTCATTGGCTGTTCCTTCTGGGAAATTACAAATAAGTGCCGCTATTGGCAATGTTTCGACATCCCCTTTTTTTAAGTATTGGCTAATTGCAAAACAAGCGAAATGAGTATATTTATTTGCTCTTGGATAAAGATCTAAATAAAAACTTCCCGCTTTTTTTCCTTCGTTCCATATTTCATATGTTTTTACTTTTGTGTCCCAAACAGGCATATTGTTTGCCGGTTTTATTTGAATTCCCAACAAAGTTTCATACACAGTGAACATACCATTTATGGTGTTATTCATTTCAAAATATTCTTTTACCTCGTCTTTGTTTAATTGATATTTGGCATTGAGCATTTTTTTGCTGTAATAATTAAAATCCGAACCGTACAAAGTGTCTGATTCTGTTGGACTCACTTCATTTTTAAATGCTTTTAACGTTTTTATTTCATCAGTAACCAAAGGTGTTAGTTTTAGTATTAAATTATTTTCAAACGCCCAAACATTTTCAGGGTTAGCTGCCATTTTATCCGCAAGAGCATAAGCAGCGTAAGAACTAAATCCTAATTTTTTGGCATACACATTTCTGTAATACAACAAGCTGTCTAAAACAGCTATGTTTTTAGGGTAAGCTCTATTGTTATAACGCAAACCAAAATTTTTTCTAGTTTTGCTATTTTCCGCATTTTCACCAATTTTCACTACATTCGGACCATTTACATAAACTACATATTTGCCATTTGATCGTTTCCAAGAATTAAGTGTTTCCGAATCAATTCCCTTTAAATCAATTTCATTAAACACCAAACTATCTTTGCTTTCTGCAATGTTTTTATCAAATGCATTTCCTAATTCAATTAGTTTTTTATTCAAGGCCTCCAATGGCTTTCTATCATTAGTACTAAGTTTCATTCCATTTTTTTCAAACGAAATAATTTCCTCGGATAAAAACTTTTTTTGAACTTTGGACAAAGAAGATCCTTTGGTTGTGTAAAACTTTTTTATAGCTTTATATAAAGGTTCGTTTAAGCCAAGAGCACTTCCGTAAACGGATAATTTTTCGTCTTCTTCATAAGCAGCATTACGAATAGCTTCATTTGAATAAGTTGAAGAAATCAACCCTATTTTCATTGACAAATCATTAATTTCATATTGTAAATCGTCATAAGCAACTAAAATATTTGAAATAGTTTGAGGTTGAGCAGCAATGATTTTTTTGACTTTTTCATCCGAAGATTTTATCACAATTGCAACAGCTTCTTTTAATGTAGCAGTATTTACTTTTGGAAAATCAATTGGTCTATTGTCATGCTGTAAAAGGATATTTGATGTATTTGTTTGTGCTTGAACAAGTCCGCCTATTATCAATAAGGCTAGAATAAATAGTTTCTTCATTAGTTTTAAATTTTGTTGATTTATGGTTTTTGGTTAGTAATTTTTAGATAGATGTAAGATTTTTTTTAAAAGCAATTTCCTTATCGCAGATTCTTCAACATTTCCGCTGTCATACTTTCTAGATCGAACTCGTGATGCCAGTTCCAGTCTTCTCTGGCGCAAGAATCATCTATGCTGGCTGGCCAACTATCGGCGATTGTTTGACGAAAATCAGGACGATATGTTACGGTAAAATCAGGAATATGTTTTTTTATTTCAGCGGCAATCTCAGTTGGAGTGAAACTCATCGCTGCCAGATTGTACGATGAACGAATCTTGATTTGTTCCGCCGGAGTTTGCATAATTCGGATTGTTGCATCAATGGCGTCGTCCATATACATCATTGGCATTTTGGTTTCTGAGGACAAAAAACACTCATATTTTCCATCACTCAAGGCCTTATGATAAATGTCCACCGCATAATCCGTAGTTCCTCCACCTGGAGGAGTCGACCAACTAATTAATCCGGGATATCGCACGCTTCGCACATCAACCCCAAAATGAGAATGGTAATATTCGCACCATCTTTCGCCAGACTGTTTGCTGATTCCATAAACTGTTGAAGGTTCCATAATAGTATATTGTGGCGTGTTTTCCCGTGGAGTTGTGGGTCCAAAAACAGCGATGCTTGATGGCCAGAATATTTTTTTTATTTTCTTAGCTTTCGCTAAATTCAAAACGTGAAATAAGGAATTCATATTCAAATCCCAGGCAAATGCAGGATTTTTTTCGGCTGTAGCTGATAGTAAAGCCGCCATTAAATAAATGTCGGTAATATGATGAACTTCCACAAGATGTTCAATTTGGTTGAAATCTAATGCATTCACGACTTCAAAAGTACCAGAATTTACAATATCATTGTTCAATTTTCGAATATCGGAAGCGATGACATTTTCGGTTCCGTATAACTGCCGAAGTTTATGGGTTAATTCTGTTCCAATTTGCCCGCAAGCGCCTATAATCAGTATTTTAGGATTCATTTGTTTGGTTTTAAAAAAACAAAGATAACGTTTTCGTAAATAGCAAAATTTCACGAAAAAACGAATAAATATAGTGAAATGATAGTGAAAAACTTGTTGAATTTCTTAATTTTTATATTGTAAAAGTAAGAAATGAGTCCTCGAGATGTTAGATTCTTATTCTGAAGTTGTAATTCGTAATTGTAAATTTACTTCGTAACTTTGCAGCCTAATGAAATCGAAATGAAATTTAAATTTATATATCTCTTTTCTCTCGTCTTTGTTCTGAATTCGTGTAAAAACGATACGGAAAAACGTCTTGTCGAAACCGAGAAAGCTGCCAAAAAGAAAGAATTAATTTTTGAAAATATCAATAAAGGCTGGGTTTTTAATGCAAATCCCATCAATGCAACTTCACAAGCTAATAAATTGTCTTGGAACGAGTGGCGTTTGTTTTTGGCAGAATTAGAGCAAAAGCCCAAGAAAACTATTGGTGCTTTCCAAAAAAAATCAACAGAACTGTCTAAAAAGGCAATGGCATTGAATGATTTTACTCCAGCAGAATTCAACAAACCCCAAATAAAAGCCCGAATTTCGACTCTTGTTACCAAAGTAAGAATGTTGGATTTATTCATCCATTTAAGTGATATTCCCGACCAAAAAGTACTTGTTTTGGTTGGTGAAATAAATGAACAATTGGTTTCTTTGCAAAACCAAATGGATAAAATTGTTCAAAAAAGTAGAATTCCGCTTGAAGAAGGAGAATCTGATTTATTAAAAATGCTAGATACTGCAAGAGCAATTCCAAATGTGAAACCTGATCCAAATCTGCCTCACGTTGAGTAAAGCAATCTTATACAAGACCTACGATAATTCGCCAAAAGTCAAGCAAATTAGTGATAGTTTACTACAAACCGAACAGAAAATCCAGCTTAACGGATTGATAGGTTCGTCGCTGTCATTTGTGGTGCAATCACTTTTCAAAAAGACAGAAAAACCCTTTTTACTTATATTAAATGACAAGGAAGAAGCGGCTTATTATTTAAACGATTTAGAGCAAATGATTGGTGAGCAGGATGTACTTTTTTATCCTGGTTCGTATCGTCGTCCGTATCAAATTGAAGATACAGACAATGCTAATGTTTTGCTTCGCGCCGAAGTATTAAACCGCATCAATTCCCGCAAAAAACCCGCGATTATTGTCACATATCCCGAAGCACTTTTCGAAAAAGTGGTCACGCGAAAAGAGTTGGACAGAAACACCTTAAAAGTTTCCGTTGGTGATAAAATTTCTATCGATTTTATCAATGAAGTTTTGTTTGAATATGAATTCAAAAGAGTCGATTTTATTACGGAACCCGGCGAATTTTCGGTTCGTGGCGGAATCGTTGACGTGTTCTCCTTTTCGAATGACAATCCCTACCGAATCGAGTTTTTTGGCAACGAAGTGGACAGTATTCGAAGCTTTGATGTGGAAACGCAACTCTCTATCGAAAAGAAGAAGAAAATCACTATTATTCCGAATGTCGAAAACAAATTCTTTCAGGAAAACCGCGAAAGTTTCTTGGAATATATCAACGATAAAACCATTATTTTCATACAGAATACCGATTTGCTTTTTTCTAAATTGGATAAATTATTTGGCAAAGCCACAGAAATCTTTGATAATCTAAATGCTACAGTAAAACATGTTGCACCAGAACAATTATTTTTGAATCAGGCGGAATTCATCAAGAAAAGTTTAGATTTTTCGATTATCGAATTGAGTTCCAAACCTAATTATAAATCTAAGATTTCGTTCGAATTTTATATCAAACCGCAACCGTCCTTCAACAAACAATTTGATTTGTTGTTGAATAATTTGAATGACAACCATTTTAACGGTTACAAGAATTATTTATTTTGTTCGAATGAAAATCAGGCAAAACGTTTTCACGATATTTTCGAAACGCTCGACGAAGCCAATTCCGAGAATATTCGCAAGCAATACAATACGATTGTTCTTCCATTATATCAAGGTTTTATTGACGAAGAAAACCAAATTGCCTGTTATACTGATCACCAAATTTTTGAACGTTACCACAAATTCAATATTAAGAGTAATGTTTCAAAGAAACAAAATATCACTTTAAAAGAATTGACTACTTTGTCTGTTGGCGATTATGTAACGCATATCGATCACGGAATTGGACGATTTGGTGGACTACAAAAAATTCAAGTAGAGGGCAAAACCCAGGAAGCCATTAAGCTCGTTTATGCCGACAATGACATCGTTTATGTGAGCATTCACTCGCTTTACAAAATTTCAAAATACACCGGAAAAGACGGAACACCGCCAAAAATTTACAAACTAGGTTCGAATGCTTGGAAGATTCTGAAGCAAAAAACCAAGGCGCGAGTCAAGCATATTGCGTTCAATTTGATTCAATTGTACGCCAAAAGAAAATTGGAAAAAGGATTTCGTTTTGCTCCCGACAGTTATTTGCAAAACGAATTGGAAAGTTCTTTTATTTATGAAGATACTCCAGACCAAACCAAATCAACTGCTGAAGTCAAAGCCGATATGGAAAGCGACCGCCCAATGGATCGATTGGTTTGTGGTGATGTAGGTTTCGGGAAAACCGAAGTTGCCATTCGTGCAGCTTTTAAAGCCGTTGATAACTCAAAACAAGTTGCTGTTTTAGTTCCCACCACGATTTTGGCGTACCAACATTATCGCACTTTTACCGAAAGGCTGAAAGACATGCCAGTTTCTGTGGGTTATTTGAACCGTTTTAGAACCGCCAAACAAAAAGCCGAAACGCTCAAACAATTGGCCGAAGGAAAACTCGACATCGTAATTGGAACGCATCAGTTAGTCAACAAAAATGTGGTTTTTAAAGATTTGGGACTATTGATTGTAGATGAAGAACAAAAATTTGGTGTCAACGTAAAAGACAAACTCAAAACTATCGCGGCTAATATTGACACCTTAACCTTAACGGCAACACCAATTCCGAGAACGTTACAGTTTTCATTGATGGCAGCACGAGATTTATCTGTAATTACAACCCCGCCGCCCAATCGTTATCCTATCGAAACGAACGTGGTTGGTTTTAGCGAAGAGTTGATTCGGGATGCTATTTCGTATGAAATTCAGCGCAACGGACAAGTTTTCTTTGTCAATAATCGAATAGAAAATATAAAAGAAGTGGCTGGAATGATTCAAAGATTAGTTCCCGATGCAAGAGTTGGAATTGGTCACGGTCAGATGGAAGGTAGCAAACTCGAGGAATTGATGCTGGCTTTTATGAACGGAGAATTCGATGTTTTGGTGGCAACCACCATTATCGAAAGCGGATTAGACGTTCCCAATGCAAATACAATCTTCATCAATAATGCTAATAATTTTGGACTGTCCGATTTGCACCAAATGCGGGGTCGAGTGGGGCGAAGCAACAAGAAAGCGTTTTGTTATTTTATTTGTCCGCCATATTCGGCAATGACGGATGATGCTCGAAAACGAATTCAGGCTTTGGAACAATTTTCGGAATTGGGAAGTGGTTTTAATATTGCGATGAAGGATTTGGAAATTCGTGGTGCTGGAGATTTATTGGGTGGAGAACAAAGTGGTTTCATCAACGAAATTGGTTTTGACACCTATCAAAAAATTATGAACGAGGCCATCGACGAATTGAAAGAAAACGAATTCAAGGATTTGTATGAAAACGAAGATAGCGGAGTGGAGAAAGAATATGTGAAAGACCTGCAAATCGATACTGATTTTGAGTTGTTGTTTTCAGATGAATATATCAACAATGTCACGGAGCGTTTGAGTTTGTATAACGAATTGGGCAATATGACAAACGAAGAAGAATTAGTAGTTTTCCAAAATAAATTGATTGACCGTTTTGGTCCATTGCCGCCAAGAGCTCTCGCATTAATGAATAGCATTCGTATTAAATGGATTGCGACCAGAGTAGGAATCGAAAAATTAGTGATGAAAAAAGGCAAGATGATTGGGTATTTTGTGGCGGATCAACAATCGGATTTTTATACTTCCAACCGTTTTCATCAAGTGATTCAGTTTGTGCAAAAAAATAGCAGTATTTGTGTAATGAAAGAAAAGCAAACGCCAGCTGGTTTGCGTCTTTTATTAACTTTTGATAATGTGAAAACAACAAGGAGGGCTTTGGAATTGATGGAGATGTTGGGGAAATAAGAGAATTTAAGTTATTGATAAAATAATTTTTTTAAATCAACACATTCAATTTAAAATTAGTTAAATTAACCTGAACAATAAAATAATTATCAAATAATGCAAAACGGATTATATGAGCAGCTCATAAACAAATTGATTTTATCCAAACTAAATGAATTGGATAAAGATATATTTTATATAAAAGAAAGTGAAATTGATAAGAGAGAAGCAGCAAGAGTTTTATCGCAATATTTAATTGAAGTAATTCGGTTAGCACTTAACATGATTTCTGGTGATGATAGTGTCGAAAAACAAATTATTCTTTCAAATAAAATTATTTCTCTTTTAAGAACAGAGTTGAAGGATGAAGATTTTGACGAGAATTTAATTACTACAGAAGCAAAAATTCTTTCGGCAATATTTAAGAAACTTGATAATACATTTTCTGATTTTGAAAGACATTTAAAAGAAATAACTCCTTATACCAGGTTGTCACAAAGTGAATTATTTACTGGAAACAATGCGGGAATTTCACTCGAAAGTGAAATAAAAAAAGAAATTCTTTCTTCGGATAAAGTCAATTTTCTTGTTTCCTTTATAAAATGGACTGGAATAAGAATTTTTGAAAAAGAGCTATTTGAATTTACCGAAAGAGGTGGCCAATTAAAAGTAATTACTACTTCCTACATGGGTGCTACTGATTTGAAAGCAGTAGAATATTTGTCTGGATTAAAGAATACTGAAATTAAAGTGTCATACAATACTGATAATGAGAGATTGCATGCAAAGGCATATTTATTTTACAGAAATACAGGATTTCATACGGGTTATATTGGTTCATCTAACATCTCTCGTTCTGCACTTACAAATGGGTTGGAATGGAATTTAAAAGTAACAACAAAAGAGGTAGGGCACATAATTGATAAATTTCAGAAGACCTTTGATACGTATTGGCAGGACAAAGAATTTCAATTGTTTGATAAAGCACATGACTCAGAAAAATTAAGAGTTGCACTAAGGAAAGAGAGAATTTCTGAAAGAAATAATCCTGCTGCTTATTTTGATATTAAACCATTTCCATTTCAGGAAGAAATTTTAGAAAAGTTAGAAGCAGAGAGAATAGTTCACAACCGTTTTAGAAATTTAATTGTTGCTGCAACTGGAACAGGAAAAACGGTAATTTCAGGATTCGATTTCAAAAATTTTAAAAAGAAAAACTCATCTGCAAAACTTTTATTTGTTGCTCACCGAAAAGAGATACTACAACAAGCTCAAGCAACTTTTCAAGGTATTTTGAGAGATAATAATTTTGGTGAATTGTGGGTTGATGGAATTGAACCAGAAAAATATGATTGTGTTTTTGCTTCTGTTCAGACTCTAAATAACAGAATTAATTCACTGAACCTTTCAGAATCATTTTATGATTTCATCATTGTAGATGAAGTTCATCATATTGCCGCTTCAAGCTATCGTTCAATACTAAATCGATTCCAACCTAAAATTCTTTTAGGGTTAACAGCTACGCCAGAAAGAATGGATGGAGAAGATATTCTAAAAGATTTCTGTAATACAATAGCTGCCGAAATAAGATTGCCGGAAGCCTTAAATAGAAAACTTCTTTGCCCTTTTCAATATTTTGGAATTACTGATAGTATTGATTTATCAAAGGTAACTTGGCAAAATGGAAGGTACTTACCAAGTGAACTAACAAAAATTTATACGCAAAATGACAAAAGAACAGGAGATATTATTACTAATCTCAACAAATATTTAAATGACATAAATGATGTGAGAGCTCTTTGTTTTTGTGTTACTCAAGAACATGCACAATTCATGGCAGAGAAATTTTTACTTGCTGGTTTAAAAGCAGATTATTTGGTTAGCTCAAGAAATGATTTAAGACAAGAATTGAGAAATAAGTTTTCAAGCAAGGAAATCAATTACCTTTTTGTTGTTGATATTTTTAATGAAGGAATTGATATTCCAGATATTGACACAGTTTTGTTTTTAAGACCTACAGAGAGCTTAACAATTTTTCTACAACAATTAGGCAGAGGTCTTAGGCTGGCAGAAGGTAAAGAATGTTTAAGTGTTTTGGATTTCGTCGGCAATTCACGACCCGAATATGATTATGAAGGTAAGTTTAGAGCATTGGTTGGAAAAACGAACACATCCATTCAAAAAGAGATTGAAGATGATTTTCCCCATTTACCATTAGGATGTTCGATTGTTCTTGAGAAAAAAGCAAAAGGATTTATTCTTGAAAACATTAGAAATGCAACATTGCTCAATAAAAATCAATTACTCAATAAAATTCGAAATTACAAATACCAAACTGCATTACCTCTGACGCTTAAAAATTTTTCAAACTTTTATCACATACCATTACAGCTAATTTATAAGAAAGGAAATTGGAAACGGTTATGCGTCCTAGCTGAACAAATTAAAGATTATCCAACAATAAATGAGGCTGAAATCCATAGAGCAATTAATAAGAAATGGCTTTCAAGTAATTCAAATTCTTATTTCAATTTTATATTATTGCTAGCCAAAAAAGGCTTCAATATTAGTTTCAACAAACTAAGTGAAGATGAAAAATCTATGTGTTTAATGCTTCATTATGATGTTTGGCAATCAGCAGGAGGATTTCAGTCTTTAGAAGAAAGCATAAATGCAATTGGGAAAAATAAAATTCTGATAGATGAAATAATTGAAGTTTTAGAAATGCTTATTGACAAAATTGATTTTCTTGAAAGAGAAATTTCACTTCCTTATTCTCAACCATTAAAACTTCACAGCAGATATACACGTGAGCAAATTTTATCGGCTTTTGGGTTTAATACATTTCAAAAGAAAAGTGAAATTAGAGAAGGGGTAGCCCTCTCTAAAGAGAAAAACACGGAGTTGCTTTTTATAACACTTAATAAATCAGAAAAAGATTTTTCCCCAACAACTTTATACGAAGATTTTGCTATTAGTGAAAATCTTTTTCATTGGCAAACTCAAAACTCAGTCAGGTTAGAAAGCGGGAAAGGATTATCATATATCAATCATGTAAATGATGGAAAGATAATACTTCTTTTTGTTCGTGAAAAAAATGAGGATGAGTATGGAAATACTATGGCTTCAGTTTTTTTAGGGGAAGTTACGCTATTGGAACACTATGGTTCAAAACCGATGAGTATAAAATGGGAATTAAATGAGTCAATGCCTCCATATTTATGGAAGGTTTCGGCTAAAATGGCTGTTGGTTAAACAGGAAGTTTTAAATAATCACGAATAACAATTGGTAATTTACTTTGCAATGAAGAAAGAGCATCTTCATTCCCTGTCAATAATTGATAAAACTTGTTCCCAGAAGTTTTAAAAACTCGTTTATGACTTTCAGAAGATTCTTCATTTCCTATGACCCATTTCTCTAAAGAATCATTCTTTGAAGAAAAATCCACATAATAGTAAGAGGCAATTTTGTTGAATTGAGCATCATTGCACAACTTTTCGAATATTCCTTCTTCAATATTTTGAGATAATGATTCAAAGTTTAAAATTGCAAACAAAGTTCCATCATTGGACTTAATATCATAACCACTCAAATTCCCAACTTGAAAACCCTGAATTCCGCCCAAAATTTGCTCGTGAAAAGTCCCAATAGAGTTATTTATAGACTTGTCAATTTGGCGTAATATTTCGGCTTGAATTAAACTTTCTTGATTAATGTTGTTGAATTGAGCGTCAAAAGTCAATTTAATCGTATCAACTTTGTTGCTGTAAAAGTTCTTTTTCGTGATATTATTCTTCGCTTTTAAATACGCTTTGTGAAGATTTGCAATACAATTTAGCAAGTGTTCATCCGAAATAAAATCAACATATTTGTTTTTCATCTAATTTTAGGTATTAATCAACTTTTAGACTATCTCTAATTTTTCAAATCCTTAATCACTTTAAAAGCAACATCTACTTCGTCTTCACTTACTAAAATAGTAAACTCGTTAGAAGTCGAAATCACTTCGTTGATGATGATTCCTTCCCAAGCCAAACGTTGAAAAATGAAATAATAAATTCCCGGAACCACGATGTTTTCTTTGGGTAATTTTACCGTAATCGAAGCTAGATTTTCCAGTTTTTGAATTAACTTTTCGTTTGCAAAATGTTTGTCGACAAGATGATTTACGCTGTTGCTTACTACAATGTTGGTTTCATTTACACCTCGAGATGAGGTATAAAATATATCTGAAAAAGTGTTGATATCAGTAATTAAATCGGCTTGTTTGTTCAAAACGGTTTCCGATGCCGAAAAAGTATAGTCTGTCAATGAGGAACGAACAGTGATTTCGCCAATGTTTTTTATGACTTTATTAATTTTATGATTGAGTCTAAAGTCTAGTTCTTCAGTAAGTCTTTTTAATGCCATAACAACTGCGCCTTGTTTGACTTCTTTACCAAATTCGGACTCCAATTCGATCATAATATTCCTTGACAAAGATGTTAAATTGATTATCCCAAGAGACAATGCATTCAATAAAAAAGGTTTTGTTTTAATGTAATTTTCTACAATTGAAGAAACTGTTTTCATAATTATGTTGGTTTATTTTATGGGAAGCATACTTTTTAAATCGTTTTTTTTTCTAAAAAACCAATGCGAAAAACCATGGTAATCTAACAAAACTTTCCGCAAATATAAATAAAAAAACAATTTGTTATAAAAATATCGACAATAATTTAAGCTTAAAAATGATAAAAAGCATCTATTAAATGTTCTATTGCAAAAGATTGGCCTTCTTTATGAACGGCAATGATGTCAAAACGTACCTCAATATTCAAATCTTTTGAAATTACATATTCGTTTACGGCTTTTACCAGAAGCTGAATTTTCTTTGGTTTTACAAAGTCTTGAGGCAAACCAAAATCTAATGAAGAACGAGTTTTTACTTCGACAATAGCAAGTATTTTTTCTTTTTGGGCGATGATGTCTATTTCGGCTTTCTGAAATGTCCAATTGGTTTCCAGAATTGCATAACCATTTTTTTGTAAAAATTCAACAGCCAATTCTTCTCCTAGTTTTCCTAATTCGTTGTGATCGGCCATAATTCAGTAGTCAGTGTTCAGTCGAAGTATTCGGTTTGATAGGTCTTAAAATCACGATTATTCAAAAGTCAACTTTGAAGTTGCTGCAGTTAATTCTAATGAAACCTGTTTGCCAAAAATTAAAGCTCTATTATCGTGAAAATGTCCTGCAGGAAAATTATATAAAATTGGAAATGAATATCCTTTGGTGACATCTTCAATGATTTGGTTGGCATTTTTTCCCCAAGGAATGTCGTTGTCTCTCATTTTTGTCATTCCGCCAACAATCAAACCATTCAGGTTATCAAAGCAACCGCAACGTTTCAGGCTCATCATCATTCGATCGATATGATATAAGTATTCATCAATATCTTCGATGAAAAGAATTTTGTCTTTACAATCAATTTGGGCATTGGAACCCATCAGACTGTATAAAATGGATAAATTTCCTCCCACTATTTCACCTTTGGCATTTCCTAATCGATTGGCAGAATCAAAAGGAATTTCATATTTCAGGCTTTCGCCAAAGAGTGCTTTTCGTAAACTTTCTATCGTTTCTGGAGTTGCTCTTCCAACTGTTATAGGCATTGCGCCGTGAATGGAAGCAAAATTTAATTTGTTAAGATAACTGTGAATTACTGTGGCATCACTGAAGCCAACAATCCATTTTGGGTTTTGCTTAAATTTTGTGAAGTCCAATAAATCTATCATTCGTATTGTGCCATAACCACCTTTAACACACCAAATTGCTTTAATATTTGGATTGTCCAGTTGATGCTGAAAATCTTCGGCACGTTGCGCATCAGTTCCAGCCAATTGATTATTGTCAAGTCCGATGGTTTTTCCGATTACGACTTCTAATCCCCAACTGTGCAGTAAATCTATAGCGGGTTTGAGGTTATCATCTATGTTTTTTCTGGCTGTTGCCAAAATAGCAATTGTATCTCCTTTTTGTAAATAGGGCGGTATTTTCATTTGTATTTGAGCTTGAATATTGGAAAATTGTAAAGCAAAAATAAGCATTACAAGTTTATAAAAAACAGCACTACTATTTATAAAAGCAAATCGAATGGAACTCATTTTTGTTTAAATTTTGATTCATTTCAACGACAAATATAAGTCACAGCATTTAATTTATGATAATATCATCGATTTGAATTGAAGTTGTTACGGTTGCAGTTCCACTATATTCGAAAAGAAAAAAACCGTTACCGGTTAAATTAGCCGGAATAAGATAACTTCCACTATTTATGAAATTAGTTGGATAACCATTTAATGTTCCACTTGAAATCAAAAAATTGGAAGTAATATCCACAAGCGTCGCCTTGCTTATGTCTCCGCTAGGAATATAATTTGTGGAATAATATACTTTTAGAACAGGTCCGAGATAAAAGCCATCTTTGGTTTTAAACGAAAGTTTCTTACCTGGTGTAAAAGCCACAGGTAATACCAAATAAGTTTTGTTTGTTCCCCCAGAACCAAACGATGACATTTGGATGTATTTGTTTGACTTAAACGATTTCACGTCCCAATATCTGGAACCAAAAAAAGCGTCATTTACATATTTTGGGAAGATTGCCCCAGTTGTTGTTGCAGCATAGCTTTCGAAAGTTTCCTTGAAAGTGGAGAGATATTTAATGCTGGTTCCGCCTATAGGTAAAATGTAATCTACCCTCGGATTCGGCATATTTACATCGCGTTCCGTTCTTAAAATAATTTGGTAGCTTGAATTGTATTTGGTCAAAACGCCTCTTATTTTTCCTTTGCCAGATGGAACTTTATAACCCGCAAAATTGGCATATCGGCTAGTTCTCACGATAAGTGAATTGGAACCGTTTGTAATGTAAGTACTTGAATCGTAATTGTCATTTCTAAACGTATCATAAGTTCCGCTGGAAGATTCATCAGTAAATTGTACATTATCAAACTCGACCAAGGTATTCAAAAAGGTGTCATTATTTGCTTGAGCCAAAGTTATTTTATGGATTATAGCCTCTTCGCTAACCAAATCGCAGGAAGGAATCAAATACTTTTTATAGGTTGATCCAGATAATCTGTCAACAGTATATTGCTCCGTCGGCGGAGCGCCAAAAGTTAATCCCATTGCAAAACTGGTTGGATTTCCATAAGCAAGTCCTTTTAGTTTTAAAAACACCTTTTTTCCTGGCTGGAAATTTTTGGTATATACATTACTTTCATCTATCGAGAGATTAAATCCTTTCGAACCATCCAAAGATTGAAAGTACATACTTTTGTAAAAGTTGCCGCCTTCATCGCTTGAAATTACGCAGCCTTCTATGATGTCATCTGCGGTATAAATCGGGGTATTTGGAATTACACTTGGAGATTTTACTACTGGATTTATTGCCATTGTATAGATGTTTGCCACTTCTTTAGTTTTTGATAATCCTGGGCTAACGCATACA
This sequence comes from Flavobacterium sp., assembly GCF_043780635.1. Classification (GTDB taxonomy): domain Bacteria; phylum Bacteroidota; class Bacteroidia; order Flavobacteriales; family Flavobacteriaceae; genus Flavobacterium. The sequence goes on along the minus strand of NZ_JAYWCK010000111.1, from coordinate 4,801 downwards.
TCTTGAATAGGAGTTTTAAAAGTATCATTCACACAGCCCGTAAATAAAACCATTAATATTATAATAAAAATATTTTTTACCTTACTTTTCATAATGTCTGATCTTTAAAAATTTAAATAGATATTTACCATATATGTTCTTCCGTATCCGTAAAAATATTTTGGAGCAAAAACACTTGGTCCACTACTTTGATGATCTTCATATTCTTGTCTATAGGTGGCGTTTCTTGATTGCTCGAAGCCTCCTGTTTTATAGGTAATGTCTAAAACGTTATTTACGGTTGTGAAAAGACCCAACGTCTTTTCTTTCATCCTCCAAGATTTTCCTCCCACAACATTAAGCAGAAAAAATGAATCAAATTTTTCTTGTTCCAAATAGCTATCTGCTAATGATTGGTCTATTGTCATTCCGGCATTGTCAACATTTGTATAGAAATTATCTGTTCTCAACAAGGAAGAAACATCAAGATAATTGGAAGCTAAATAATTAGCATTGGTACCAATCCACCAAAACTTAGGATCTCTATATTCTATTCCAATGGAGTAGGCTTGTTGGGGCATACCAGCTTGTTTGTAGCCAGCTAATTTTGCTTGACCATAATTTGTCACGGTTGAAGAAGCGTCGTTCGTCAAACTTACATTTGGATTATTGGTGATGGTATATTCACCATAGGCAGCAACTCCAATAAGTTTTATTGTCGACGTTATTTGATATTCTAAACCCGTTTCAATTCCTCTATTTCTTTTGTTCATTCCGGTTACCACTTCAGAAACAAATGCTCCATTTCCGCTACTATTGACGGCATCTGCATAATAGAAACTTATGTCGGTTGAGTTTAAAATTTCTGAGAAATATCCTGTGAATCTTGCTTTAAATCTTGGTGTTTTAAAAACATAACTCAAATCTATTGCTTTGATAGTTTCATTTGTGATTTCGTCCGTAACCGAATTGTTTACGCGGGCATTTGGAAAAACATCTTTTACATTTGGCGCTTTTGTCATATAAATTGCGTTGAAATCAACATAATTTCTTCCGCTCAATTTATAAGTCAAACCGCCTTTAAATCCAAAATTATCAAAGTTCATTTTTTCGCTTTTTCCATAGGAATTCGTTGGATAATAACCATTTTTATAAAAACCTTCTCTTTGATAACCAGAACGGGAGAATGATTGTGCTAAATAGAAATCTATTTTTTTAAAAACAAATTTAAACTGTGTAAAAGCCTCCAATTTTGTAGCAACAATGTTGTAGTTATAGCCATAATGTTCTCCTACGCCTAAAGTCCTAAAAGGATTGTTCAAGTCTGATTGTTGTTGGTTTTCGGATATGCCAAAAGTGCTAATATCTGTATAGTAATTTCCTCCCAACAAATCCAGCATATTTTTAAAATTCTTTGTTTTAGAATACAAGTAGTTTGCACCGGCTGTCATTAAAACGTTTTCAGAAAGTAGCGTTGATAAATTAGAATTTGCGATGGCAATGTTTTCGTCATTTCGATCTTGATACAATACAAATCGGCTACCATTTGCGAAGTTTTGCCCATTAACTTTGTACATATTTTTCCAGTCTAATTGATGGTTTTTCAGAAAACTCACTTTGGTTGAATCTGCTTTTGCACTATTTTCAGGACTGTCACCTACATAAATTCCATTTAGAAATAAATTGGAATAATAACTCGGTAATTTTCTATAATACGTAGGGTCAGGATTATCTGCTTTTGTGTAATCTATTCTGCTATTACCGATTTGACCAATTTGATATGAAACTGTGGTATTCAAATTAGTTTTTGAATTTATTTTCCAATAGTGAGTCAACATAAACAAAGGTTCTGCTGATTTTTTCTCTCTGGAATTCCTTGTTTTACTTTCTTGTAATCCCCAATAGGAATTGTATTTATTACCTGCTAAATCGGAAACTTCGGCAGTATTTGGAGAATTCTTCCCTCTTTTATTTTGGGCATAAATGGCGGTAAAGTTGAGGCTATTTTTATCATTAAATTTCTTTTCGACACTTGCAAACAAAGAATTTGCGCTATAATCAGTACCTTCAAAATAACCATTTTGAGCCCAACGCCTTGAGCCGGAAACCACATAAGCCCAGCCTTTTTTATTCATTCCGGAAGAAGTAGTCGCCATTGCCCGGAAACTATAATTGGTATTTGTGTTAAGAAAGGATATTCTTGTCCCGGGTCTGTATATAGATGCTCTGGTGTTTATTTCTTGCGTTCCTGCAATCCCTCCAAAAGCATAATCAGAAGGAGCCGAGCCATTTGTAAATTCTTGGTTTCTCGAAGCATCGTTCAAACCGCCCCAATTCCCATATTGAGGTCTTCCATCAGAAACTCGGTTCATTGAAACTCCATTAATCATCACGTTAGAATATTTGTTGTCAATTCCCCTAACACTAAAGCGTGCTGCCCCAAAATTATAGGCCGCCGCTTGTAAAAATGCGTCACGTGAAGATTGTAGTAAACTTGTCGTACTTTCAGAAGTGCTGTTATCGTCATCCAAATCAGTTTCGCTAATGGTTATTAACGCCGATTGCTTTTCTTGTGTTAAGTCAATTTCTAAAGCTATAATACCTAAATCCAAAGTGTTTCCTTCAATAATGTCGATTTGAAGCAACTGATCTTTGTAACCTTCACTTTTAATAAACAATAATTGTTTTCCGGTTACAACTTGGTCAAAATAAAATTTTCCATTTGCATCAGTAAGTTGGGTCAAATTCGTGTTTTGGATGGCAACAACAACACTTTCGATTGGTTTTTGATTTTTTGAATCTATGATTTTACCCGAAATCACAGTATTTGATTGTCCAAAACTAAACGATAATTGCATTATAAATAATACGTTAACAAGAATTCCTTTCATAAAATCAATAAATTTAACACGAATAATATTCTTAAAAAAAATGTAAATGTACATTTTAAATTATTATTAATTACATTTGTTCTTAATATTTCGCTAATTTTTTTCCAATACAATTTAAAATTATGAGAATTAAAAGTTTCATTGCCATTTTCTTTGCGTTATCTTCAATAAATTTGACCATAGCTCAAAATAAAAAATATATTGTGCGTACGGTTGTATTCTATAATTTTGAAAATTTATTTGACACTATTAAAGGAACCAATTATGATGATGAATGGTTGCCCAATGGATTGCAACGATGGACTTCTAAGAAATACAACCAAAAATTAGAGAATCTTTCGAAAGTCTTGATGCAAATAGGTACTAATGATCAACAAAAAGAAGCACCAACTTTTATCGGATGTTCCGAAGTTGAAAACCGCGGTGTTTTGGAAGACTTAATAAAAACATCCAACCTTGCAACAATCGATTACGGAATTGTGCATTTTGATTCTCCTGACAAGCGAGGAATAGATGTGGGATTATTATATCAAAAGAAACATTTCAAACCCACCAGTTTTATAAATATTCCGTTGATAATCTACCGAGGCAACACTAATAAAGAAATCAAAAAAGAAAATGAAACTGAAGAAGATAAAGGAGATGAAGACAAAATAGAAGTTATAAATACTAATAGAGTTTATACAAGAGACATCCTTTTAGTAACCGGATTTCTTGATGGTGAAGAAATCAATTTATTAGTAAATCACTGGCCATCCCGTTCTGGAGGAGAGAAAAAAAGCAGTCCGTTTCGGGAGGCTGCCGGAAAATTAGACAGGAAAATAATGGACTCAATTTATAAAGTTAATCCTGAAGCAAAAATTATATGTATGGGAGATTTAAATGATGGAACTTACAATAAAAGTGTGAAAGAAGGAATAGGAGCTAAGTTAAAAAAATCGGAAGTAAAACAATTTGGAGTCTACAATCCTTTTGAACAAATGTATAAAGATGGAAATGCAACTCTATTTTATCGGGATGCAGGGGATATTTTTGACCAAATTATGGTTTCGGAAACATTAATCAAAAACGATTATTTTTCATTCCGCTATTGGAAAGCAGGAATTTATAATAGGCCGTTCATGATTCAAACCATGGGTCAATATAAAGGATATCCGTTACGGCATTCTCTTAATGATGTTGGATTTAGCGACCACTTTCCTGTTTATATTTATTTGATTAAAGAAGTGAAATAATTGTTATAAATTAGCCAAAATAAGAAAGTTTAAGGACAATAATCTAACTTTTTTGTGTTTAATCTAATAACAAAATCAATCTAAAAACACCCACAATGAAAAATTTTGCAATAGCTTTTCTTCTTGTATTTTCTACAAATTGTTTTTCACAAGACACCATCACAACTGCCAAGGTCAAAGATTATATGGATAAAGAAGTTTGTGCTGTAGGGAAAGTAGTTTCTTTCAAACTTGCTGCCGAAGGCAAAAGCACAAATTATATCAACATCGATAAGCCCTATCCAGAGAGCATTTTTACGGTGGTAATTTCTAACAGTTACCTCGAAAAACTGAATATCAAAATCGAAGATTTGAAAGACAAAACCGTTCTTGTGAAGGGAACAATAACTGTTTATAAAAACGATCCAAAACAAATCCCGCAAATTTTTAATCCGATAAGTATTGTTGCAAAAAAAGAGTGATTTTATGATAATTTAAAACAATAATGTTTTAATTACTCCTCCAGGGAATACCTTAATTCCCAAAAACAATAACCAGCAAAAAATGCGAAATAATCAAAAAAGCTACTCCAATATTCATAGTTTTGAACTAATTGGAACAGGGCAAACGCATCATAATTTGATTAGATATTCGAGATAATCGTTATCCCAGCCGGCTTTCTTCCTTTTTCCTTTAATACCAACATTCGTTGTTTTA
>NZ_JAYWCK010000110.1:0-3216 GCF_043780635.1 Flavobacterium sp. | reverse complement strand
GACGAGAAATGACTTTTTAAGAGATAACTAATTGACTATCAATTAGTTATCTGTCTTTCATGTAACTTTACGCCAATTTGTTTAATACTACCCTATTTTGGAGCAGCTAAATCCATTGTAGAAGGGGTTGTGGGACGTGATATTGTTACAGGCGAAAAACTTTCGACTACTGAAAGGGTGTTGGGAGCTGTGCCGTTACTTGGTAAAGTTAAGGGTGAAGCCAAGGTAGCAGAAGAAGTTGCCGAAGAAACGACAACACTTAGGCATTATACATCTAATAAAGGGTTGGATGGAATAAAAAAAGACTTAGAAATAAAAGCCTATGATAAAAACACTGTGTTTGCAGAAAAAGCAAAAGGCAAGCCTCTCTCTGCTGCAGATGCTTCTGATAAATATGGTATTTCAAAAAGTAGTGCAAGAAATTATGTGGAATTTAAAGTGCCAAGTAAACAAGTAAGTGTTATCAAAAACCCAGACACCAAATCTATTGAATATGTAATAACAGGAAATGTCAAATTAGATAAAACCGCCAAATTTATTAAACGAAATTAATCATGAAAAAAAATCCAATAGAAAATCAAGTATTTTATGGACTTGATACAATTGATGAAACTAAAACAGTAGAAGTGAATTTAAAAAGTTTACTTCTTATTTATAAAACGACACAAGAGTTAATCAATTTTTTTCATCAGAGAGGGCATTATACAAATATAGAGGATATTCACAGATATATGGGAAATAAAAATGCAGGAATGTTTTCTATTTTATGTAAAATAAATTACAAAGAGTATGAGAAATTTTTACCTCAAGAAGTAAAAGATATTCTTGAAAGTGATGAATTTCAAAGCCCTGTTATGCAGTATTATAAAAAATAAATAATTCGGATGAAAAATGGCATAGATTGGGTAAAATTAAAAGAAAGTACATAAACGGGTAGGATTAAACAAATTGGCGTAATCTTTCATACTACTGGACAAGCAGTGGGAAAAATGAGTGGGTATCGTAATTTTGTTGCGACCAAACAAACAAGATTCGATTATGTCCCACCCATTAGTGAGTAAATTTAGTTCATCGTTTTTAGATTTCCGAGATACCGTTCTTCAAAATCTATTTTTGATATGTAATGCCATCATTATGGGTCGTTCTACGAGCTTGTATGTCTTAAAAGATTACCTGCCCGCTTTATTAGAAAATGAACAAACCAAAAGTGTATCACATTATAAGCGATTGATTCGTTTTTTTAAACTTGGTAAGCCCGATTTACTTATTCAGTGCATCTTGAGGTTCTTCTTCCAAATCTGCGGAAAATTCACTTTTCAAACTAATTGATTAGTTGAATTGTTTTTTTATACCGTTTGACACTTGAAATACTTATTCCAGTAAGATTAACTATTTCTGCTACTGACATTTGCTTTTCCAATGCCATTTTTACTTTTTCAAAATTTTGTTGGTTGATACCAACAGGTCTGCCAATATGTTTTCCTTTGGCTTTTGCCAATAATTGACCTGCTTTTATTTTTTCTAAAATGGTTTCACGGTCAAATTCTGCCAACGATGCAAAAATGGACAGGATAAGTTTTCCTGCGGGAGTTGTTGTATCAATGCCCACATCGAGAGCTTTAAAATGTACTTTTCTTTTGGCAAAATCATTGACTAAATAAATGAGATGGTCTCGATTTCTTCCCAATCTAAAAAAACGAGCCACCACAACAGTATCGCCCTCTCTCAAAACAGAAAGCATTTCATCTAAGGCAAGTCGCTGAGTGGTTACTCCAGAAATCTTATCTCGAAAGATTCTATCACATCCAAATTTTTCTAAGGCCTCAATTTGGGTATCAAGATTTTGGTCGATTGTCGAGACACGGGCGTAACCGAAAACTTTATTCATATAGTGTCAAAAAGTTAGTTTCACAAAGATAAATGTTTGATTTTTGTTGAACCTACTTTTTGGACTCTATTTTTGGTGGCTAAGGTTGAGTTGTTGGGCTAAAAAATGATAGTTCAGAAAGTTATAACTTTTTGGACTATCTATTCTTAACTTTAATTTCTCAAATATGCCTTTAACTTTTCTAACTAATCAAGAAAGAAAACTTTACGAACAAATTCCAATGATAGATGAAATAGAAATGCGGCAGCATTTTTATCTAACTCAAGACAATAAAATATTTTTATTGTCTTTTAATGGAGAGTTAAATCGTATATCAATAGCCGTGCAACTGTGTTTGTTACGCTATTTGGGATATGTGCCGAATAATTGGAACATTGAAGTTGACAAAGCAATCATTGAATTTGTTACTCAACAATTTTACAAAAAATCTCAATACAATTCTTTGCACGATTATGGAAAATGGGATAAAGTTAGAAGCAATCATTTACAGGCAATTCTCAAACATCTTTATTTTCGCAAATGGCAACCGTTGATAGATGAACCGATTTTTGAAAAGTGGCTTATTGAGCAAGGAATGGAACATGACAACGAAAGATATTTGTTAGATGCTCTTTGTCAAAAGCTACGACAAGATAAGATTCTTCGCCCTTCGATTGCTACACTTGAAGCCCTTGTTGGTGGAATTAGGGAGCATTTGGAAGTTACAACCTATCAACGTTTATCTTTTCTATGGACGGAAGAATTTCTAACAAAATTAGATAAACTACTTGAAGTAGATGTAGACAAAAATGTAACAATTCACCGCTGGTTATGTAATTTTCCAAATGCTAATACGGTCAAAGAAATCAACCAATCGCTTGAGAAAATTGATTGTTTGGCAAAATTAGGTGTTAAAACGTGGGATTTATCTGTCATTTCATCAAATAGACAAAAGCGTTTAGCTAATGCCGTAAGAACTGATTCTAATGCTCATTTGAAAAGATTAAATCCTATTCGACGTTACCCTATGTTGGTATGTTTTCTAAGAGAAAGTCTGTTGGATATTACTGATGCACTTTTGGCTATGTTCAGCGATTATTGGCAACAAATGACCAATAAAGCTAAAAAATCATTGGATATTTATTTATTAGAAACGGCAAAATCACAACAAAAAGCTATCAAAACAGTAACTCAAATAGGTAAAATGGTCATTGATGAAAGTATTGAAAAAGAACAGTTAAGAGATACAATTTATGCGAATTACGGGTTAATACTTGCATTATTTTTATTTTTAGTATAACAAAAAAACTAAACTATCAGTTTTTCCATTAGAATTGAAGTAACATTAA
>NZ_JAYWCK010000109.1:0-15259 GCF_043780635.1 Flavobacterium sp. | reverse complement strand
CTACTTCATTCGCAAGGCCGCGCGGACGACGCCCGGTGTGCGACCGAACGTGGTGATGGCCGTTTCGGGTGGGATCACCAATGTCGAGAAGCGCGCGGCTTCCTTTTGTCCCATCATCATCAAATAGGCTTTTAGGAATTCATCAATAGTACCATTCATCACGCCATCAACATCGCTGGTTTCATAACCGGTGCGCACGTCTTTGACGAGTTTGTATGGTTGCATCACATAGTTTCTAATTTGAGAACCCCATTCTATTTTCATTTTCCCCGCTTCTATATCGGCGCGCTGTGCCTGTTGCTTTTTTAACTCAATTTCGTACAGTTGAGAACGAAGCATTTGCATCGCACGTTGCCGATTGTCTTGTTGTGAACGCGTTTCCGAACACTGAATCTGAATTCCGGTTGGTTTGTGAACTAGTTGTACTTTGGTTTCTACCTTGTTTACATTCTGTCCACCAGCTCCACTCGAACGTGAAGTTGTGATTTCTATATCTGCCGGATTGATATCGATTTCAATACTATCATCCACCAACGGATACACATATACCGAAGCAAAGGATGTATGTCGTTTGGCATTACTGTCAAAAGGAGAAATACGCACCAATCGATGCACACCGTTTTCGCCTTTCAAATAGCCAAAAGAATACTCGCCTTCAAACTCTAGTGTTACCGTTTTTATTCCGGCTACGTCGCCTTCCTGAAAATTCAATTCTTTGATTTTGTAGCCTTCTTTTTCGCCCCACATCATATACATCCGCATCAGCATCGAAGCCCAATCGCAGCTTTCAGTTCCGCCGGCGCCAGCCGTAATCTGTACAACGGCACTCAATTTATCGCCTTCATCAGAAAGCATATTTCGGAATTCCAGATTTTCAATATGGGTATTGGTAAGCTCAAAATGCGAGTCGAGTTCTTCTTCGGTAGCATCGCCATCCTTGAAAAATTCGTAAATAATTTGAAGCTCTTCCGCCATGGCATTGCCTTTCTCAAAATCTTCGACCCATTTTTTCTTGGAACGCAAGTTTTGAACAATGACTTCGGCTGCTTTTGCATTGTTCCAAAAGTCGGGGGCAAAAGTTTTTTCTTCTTCGTTGGTAATTTCTATAAGTTTGGCATCAATGTCAAAGATACCTCCTCAACGCACCAAGGCGTTCTACAATACCTTTTATTTGTTCGGTAGTTGTCATAAATTATAGTAATTTTGTAACGATTTTCTGGAGCTATTTCCTGCTTTTCGTTGCAATCCTCGCTAAAAGGCGAGGGATTTTCACTGCAAACGAAGTTCACTGAACTCCTATGAAAATAAGAGCTATGTGAAGTAATCAGGGCTAGGGCAATCCGTAAATCAATAAATTAAAGTGCGAAAATAAACTATCTAAAGAATATATGGAAATTAATTTAGTGAGCGATACCGTTACAAAACCTACACAAGAAATGTTGCGAGCAATGTTTAAAGCCGAAGTAGGTGACGATGTCTACAAACAAGATCCAACCGTCATAGAACTAGAAGCCAAAGTTGCCGAAATGTTCGGAATGGAAGCAGCACTCTTTTTTCCTTCCGGAACGATGGCCAATCAAACTGCCATCAAGTTGCATACACAACCAGGCGAACAACTAATAGCTGATAAATATGCTCACGTTTATAATTATGAAGGTGGTGGAGCTTCCTTTAATAGTGGGGTTTCCTGCTGTTTATTGAACGGAAATCGCGGAATGATTACTGCCGAACAAGTTGCCGGTTCCATCAATGATCCGGAATTTTATCACAGCCCGCTAACGAGTCTGGTTTGTGTCGAAAATACGACTAATAAAGGTGGAGGTGCTTGTTATGATTTTGAAGAATTTAAGAAAATAAGACAGGTTTGCGATGCCAATAATTTAAAATTTCACTTGGATGGTGCTAGAATTTGGAATGCTTTGGTTGCCACCAATGACAATCCAAAAGACTACGGAAAAGTATTTGATACCATATCCGTTTGCTTGTCCAAAGGTTTGGGAGCGCCAATTGGTTCTCTTCTTTTATCTGATAAAGAAACGATTCACAGAGCTTTGCGCATCCGAAAAATACTGGGTGGAGGAATGCGACAAGTAGGATATTTGGCGGCAGCCGGAATATATGCTTTGGACAATCACATCGAAAGATTGGCAGATGACCATAGACGTACTAAGGAATTAGGAGCTGTTTTAGAAAAGCTAAACTGGGTTGCCAAAGTAGAACCGGTAGAAACGAACATCTTGATTTTCTCAGTTCAACCGAATATAAATGAAGCTGTTTTAATGGAAAAATTAAAACAAAAAGGAATTTCAATAAGTTCGATGGGGCACGGAAAACTCCGTATTGTGACACATCTGGATTATCGAGAAGTGATGCACACCTATGTGTTGGAAACTTTGGAGAAGATAGTTTTTTAGTTCGAAGTTTAAGGTTTAAAGTTGGTAATAAGGAAAACTTTAAACCTTAAATTATTTTTTTTTCATTTCCTCCAACATCGCAATGATTTTGTCTAATTTATCAACATCAAGTTTATTTAGTATTAATGTCAAAGCTTCGATTTCTTTTTTGGCATCAATATTTGTTTGATAATCTGCTTGGGCTTGTATTCTATCTCTTTCATTTTGTCTGTTTTGAGACATCATTATTATTGGCGCAGCATAAGCAGCTTGAGTCGAGAAAAGAAGATTGAGCAATATAAACGGATAGACATCCCAATGATAGACAAAACCAATAATATTTAGTGCCATCCAGAGAATTACCAAAACAGTTTGAAGGATAATAAATTTCCAAGAACCCATACCTTTTGCCACTGCATCGGCTAAACGGCTTCCGAAGCTCAAAGCTGCTGTGTGTTTTTCGTGCCAGTTTTTGTGGTTTATCATTGGATTTTATATTAAGAATTAAATTATTTTTTATTTAAACATTTCATCCATTCCCGGAATCATTGGCATATCGACTTTGGCGACAGCATCTAATTCTGCTTGGTTTACTTTTGCGGCTTTTTCGATGGCTTTGTTTAATGTTACAATTAAATAATCTTCTAATTGTTCCGTGTCTTCCAATAAAGAATCGGCTATGGAGATGGATTTTAGTTTTCCGTTGGCGGTAAAAGTTACTTTCAATGCGCCGTCATTGCTTTGTTCGTCTATTAAAACAGAGTCTAAACGTAGTTTCGTTTCTTCGATTTTTCGTTGGGTTTCTTTCAATTTACCCATCATTCCCATTAAATCCATTTTTATGATTTTTATATTTTGTGTTGCAAATTTACTATATTGCGAAGGGATATTTATTAAATTTTTAATAAAATATAGATTCATTCTAAACAGTCTTTGTGTTATTTTTGTAATATCTTCGTCAAAATCGAAAGCTTTAAATATGATTAAAAAATTACTTCCGCCAGTCGCCAAAATAATTCCTAAATCATTGGATAAATTCGGTCATTCGAGGACAGACAATTATTTTTGGCTGAACGACAGGGAAAACCCGGAAGTTATTGATTATCTTAAGAAAGAAAATACCTATTACCAAAAAATGACTGCTCATACCAAAACTTTTCAAAAAGAATTGTTTGAGGAAATGAAAAGCAGAATTAAGGAAGATGACGAGTCTGTTCCTTATTTGTATAATGGTTATTACTATATCACTCGATTTGAAAAGGGGAAAAATTATCCTATTTATTCCAGAAAAAAAGAAAGCCTTTCGGCAAAAGAGGAAATTTTGTTCGATTGCAATAAATTGGCAAAAGGGCAATCTTATTTCCAATTAGGAGGTTTGAGCATTAGTCCGGATAATAAATTGGCTGTTTTTAGTATCGACACCATTGGAAGAAGAATTTACGACATTCAGGTTAAAAATTTGGAAACGGGCAAAATTCTCGCTGATAAAATTGAAAAAGTATCAGGAACTGCTGTGTGGGCAAATGACAATAAGACTATTTTTTATTCGAGTCAAGACGAAATCACCTTGCGTTCCGATAAAATTTTCAAACATAAATTAGGTTCAAATCAAGCCGATGACGTTTTGGTTTATTTTGAAAAAGACGAAACATACAATGTTGAGGTTGCCAAATCTAAATCCAGAAAATATCTGGCTATAGAATCTGGAAGTACTTTGACAACAGAATACAGAATATTAGAAGCCGATAATCCTGATGGAAAATTTAGGGTTTTTCAGAAAAGGGTTCGAGGTTTGGAATACAGCATCAATCATTATGGAGACAGTTTTTACATCATGACCAATGCAGATAAATCAACGAATTTCAAGTTAATGAAAACCTTGGCAACAGCCACTCCGAAAGAGAATTGGGCAGAGGTTATTCCGCATCGTGATGATGTTTTATTAGAAGATATTGAAATTTTCAAGGATTTCCTTGTGGTTGAAGAACGTTTCAATGGATTGAACAGAATACGAATTATGCCGTGGAGTGGAGAAGGGGAATATTATTTGCCTTTCGAGAGCGAAACGTATACAGCTTATACGGGAACCAACGTTGATTTTGACACAGACATCTTACGTTATTCATACCAGTCAATGAATACGCCTTCCTCGGTGATTGATTTCAATATGAAAACTAAAACTAAGGAAATCAAGAAAGAACATCAAGTTCTGGGTGGAAAATTCGATAAAGATAATTATACCGAAGAAAGAATTTGGGCAACCGCAAAAGACGGAACCAAGATTCCCATTTCGATTGTTTATAGAAAAGGATTGAAAAAAGACAGCAAAAATCCTTTATTACTTTATGCTTATGGATCTTATGGGCATTCGATGGATGCTACATTTTCGTCGACCCGATTAACATTACTCGATAGAGGATTTATTTTTGCCATAGCACATATTCGTGGTGGTGAAGATTTAGGAAGACAATGGTATGAAGATGGTAAATTGCTGAAAAAGAAAAATACGTTCACCGATTTTATCGATTGTTCCAAATTTGTAATTGAACAAAAATATACTTCTCCAGAACATTTATATGCCGAAGGTGGTTCAGCGGGAGGATTATTGATGGGAGCAATCGTGAATTTAGCACCGGAATTATACCACGGAATCATTGTACAAGTTCCTTTTGTGGACGTAATTACGACAATGTTGGACGATACAATTCCGTTAACAACAGGAGAATATGACGAATGGGGCAATCCAAATGTTAAAAAATATTATCATTATATGGCTTCATATTCGCCTTATGATAATGTTAAAAAACAGTGTTATCCCAATATGTATGTGTCAACCGGATTACATGATTCGCAGGTACAGTACTGGGAACCAGCTAAATGGGTTGCTAAATTGCGAAGCATAAAGACAGAAGATTCTGTTTTATTTTTAGACACAAATATGGATGCCGGTCACGGAGGAGCTTCGGGAAGGTTCGAAGCCATTAAGGAATTGGCAAAAGAATTCAGTTTTTTATTAGATTTAGAAAAAATTAAAAAGTAATTAGAAAATTTTTGTTAAATTTGCAGGGATTTTAGGTTAAACTAAAAAGTATCCTTGATTAACTATTTTTTTATGAAAGAAGAAATAAATGCTTATAATAATATTTTAGAATTAATAGGCAACACACCGCTTATTAAGCTAAATAAAGTTACAGAAGAATTAGAAGGGAATTTTTACGCAAAGGTAGAAGCTTTTAATCCTGGACATTCCACCAAAGATAGAATTGCTTTATTTATAATTGAAGAAGCCGAGAAGAGAGGTATCCTTTCTCCGGGGGACACTATCATAGAAACTACTTCCGGGAATACCGGCTTTAGTTTAGCGATGGTAAGTATTATTAAAGGCTACAACTGTATTTTGGCTGTTAGTTCAAAATCTTCTAGGGATAAAATTGATATGCTTCGCAGTTTAGGCGCAAAAGTTTATGTTTGTCCTGCACACGTTTCGGCAGATGATGAACGTTCTTATTATAATGTTGCTAAGCGTTTGCACGAAGAAACCAAAGGTTCTGTTTATATCAATCAATATTTTAATCAACTTAATGTTGATGCCCATTACAAATCAACTGGACCAGAAATTTGGGAACAGACAAACGGTAAAATCACACACCTTATCGCTTGTAGCGGAACCGGTGGAACCATTTCCGGAACTGCAAAATACTTGAAAGAGCAAAATCCAAATATTAGAATTTTAGGAGTTGATGCTTTTGGTTCAGTATTAAAAAAATACCACGAAACCAAAGAGTTTGATAACAACGAAATTTATCCTTACAGAATTGAAGGTTTGGGTAAAAACTTGATTCCATCAGCCACAGACTTTGATATTATTGACAAGTTTATGAAAGTTACTGATGAAGAAAGTGCTCACTCTACAAGAGAACTTGCAAAAAGAGAAGGGCTATTTGTAGGATATACTTCTGGTGCAGTTCTTCAGGCGATTAAACAATATGCCGAAGAAGGTGAATTTGACAAAAACAGTAATGTAATTGCCATTTTTCCTGACCACGGTTCCCGTTATATGAGCAAAGTATTTAGTGATGACTGGATGAACGAACAAGGTTTCTTTGACAGTATCAACGAAGAAGAAGTACAGAAAATAGAATTTATCAAGTAGATAATAATCTCCTTTCGATATATATAATAAAAAACTCCATTCGTTTAATCGAATGGAGTTTTTTTATGCAATCTAAAATCTAATATCTATTCTTCCATAGTATGATAAACATTCATCACGTCATCATCTTCTTCCATTTTTTCTATTAGTTTTTCTACATCTGCCATTTCAGCTTCAGTTAATTTTTTTGTGATTTGTGGAATACGCTCAAAACCGGAAGAAAGGATTTCTAAGCCACGACCTTCCAATTCTTTTTGGATGGTTCCAAAGCTATTGAAAGGAGCATAAATTAAAATTCCGTCTTCATCTTCAAAAACCTCTTCGGCACCAAAATCTATTAGTTCTAATTCTAATTCTTCAGGATCAATTCCACCAGCCGGAATTCTGAAGTTGCAAGTATGGTCAAACATAAATTCTACTGAACCTTGCGTTCCCATTGTTCCGTTGCATTTGTTAAAATAACTTCTCACATTGGCGACAGTTCTGTTATTGTTATCCGTGGCAGTTTCAACCAGAATAGCTATTCCGTGAGGTGCATAACCTTCAAATAGGACTTCTTTATAGTTAGCTGTATCTTTATCTGTTGCTTTTTTTATGGCGCGTTCCACATTTTCTTTGGGCATATTTACTGCCTTTGAATTCTGGATTACCGCTCTTAATCTCGAGTTGGCGTCAGGATTTGGTCCGCCTTCTTTTACAGCCATTACAATATCTTTCCCAATTCTGGTAAATGCTTTGGCCATTGCTGACCAACGTTTCATTTTTCTACCTTTTCTGAACTCAAACGCTCTTCCCATTTCTAATTATTATTTTGAACTGCAAAAATACAGTTATTCCTTATTTTATCAAATGTTTTTTTAATCAATCGACACATAGAGTTTTTGCTCTCCCCAAATAGATGATTGAATAGTTATTTCCCAAAATTATTTATATCATATAATATCGCAACAGCTTCTTCAACATAGGGGCTGGTTTTTAAATCTTTAATTTTATAGGTGTTGATTTCCTGCTGAAAAGTATCCAATTTAAACTTTTCTGAATCGTATGAATTATTCGATATAGCGCAGTTAGTTTCCGTTTTGGCAATTTTTTTGACTTTTTTCCAAAGAGAATCTATTTCATGAATGTCGTTGAACACCTCATTGAAAGTGACCTGAAGTGGTTCTTTCGGATCATTGTAAAGTGCATTTATCTCTTCGTTTGCCAAAATAATATCATTGAACCGGGCATTGTTTTTCAATCTTTCATTGCTTAGGTCTATTATTGCGGGATAATAATCTTTTCGGAAGGGAATATATCTTGCTTTTGTGTTGATAACATCATATTTTAAAGCCGTTTTAAAACTTATTTCACGAGGAACAATGCTGTCATATAATATAGGAAAAACAATGTCAGGAATGATTCCTTTTATTTGATTGCTGTCACCGGTAATTCTATAGAATTTTTCAACCGTTAACTTTACGAAATCCTGTTTGTTTTCGTCCAAAGGTAAAATAGTCTGCATCGAAGCTTTGCCCAATGATTTACTTCCAACGATGATTGCGCGATTGTAATCCTGCATTGTAGCTGTAAAAAACTCACTTGCCGATGCTGAACTTCCATTTATTAATATCACGATTGGACCATAATAAACACTGCCTCGATTGTAATCTTTTAGGATATTTTGCTTGTTTTTACTATTTACCAAAACCGATACCGGACCATAATCGATAAACATTCCGGCTAATTTAATAGCTTCTTCCATAGATCCGCCACCGTTATCCTGCAGATCAATTACTAAACCCTGAATGTTGTCCAGTTTGAGTTTTATAATTTCTTTGGCAACATCATCGGCACAACCTTGTTCGCTGTATCCGTCAAAATCGGAGTAAAAGTTAGGAATGTTGATGTAACCCACTTTAATTTCCTTTTCGACAATGAAACTGGAAACAGCATTTTCTGTAGCTTTCATCACTTGCTTTTTGAGCAGCACGGCAAGAATATTTCCGTTTTTCTTTTGTATGGTCAATTCAATTTCCTCATTTGAATCGGAATAAATCAATTCTCCAATTTTTTCTAATGACGAACACGAAACTATATAATCTTCTCCTTTTTTATTGGAAAATTTAAGAATCACATCGTCTTTTTCGAATTTATCCGCTCTGGCAGCCGGTCCTCCAGGGATAATTTCTTCAACAACAATTTCCTCTTTTTCGTTGAGACTGACATTGAGTCCTAATGACAATCCACTTGTTGTTAAACCGGACATAAAACTGGTTTTGGCATCCATTGAAAAGTAATTCGTATGCGGGTCAAAATAATTGCAAAATATATTCAGAAAATCATTCTGAAGGTCATAGCCCAGCCCTTTTTTGCTGTCCAGAATACTATTTACTTTGCATAAATGGGTGTCAAATATTTTAGCTTTTGAGATTTTTTCGAGCTTTGAAAAATTGGGAGTAAGCGAATCCAAATTCGAACTCAATTTCGAAATATCTTCCAGAATATCATACTTGATTCTTTTTCTCCAAACCTTATCAATGTTTGTTGCCACTAAGTCAAAAGGGAAGTTTTTCTTCGAGAATTTAACCGTGTCTTTTGCATTGTAATCCAGCACTTCATTTTGTATTTTCTCGAGTGATTTTTTCTTTCTTTCCAAAGCAAATTGGTAAACAGAAACGAAATCATTCATAAAAGAACAATCATTTCGCAGAATATAATTGTCCAGCAGAAGCCTGTGTTTACAGAGTTTCTCGTATTCTATTTTGGTAAATAAGTTTCTGTTGCCATCCAGATCATCCATAAAAGTATCAAATACAAAAACCGATAGGCTGTCGTCTACCGGTTTCGGATGAAAATGTTCGTGTTGAATTAACGCATTTATTTTGGAAAGTAATTCACAAGTTTTAGCACTATTTTGACTAAATAGCGAAAATGTTGTCAAGAATAGTGCGAGTGAAAACTTCCTCATTTATATATTTATTTCTTGTAAAAAGGCAATTTTACTACCTTGGCAGGAACGTCATTTTTTCTGATTCGGATGAAAATGTCGCTGCCAATGGCACTGTTTTCAGTAGTTACATAACCCAGTCCAATTCCAACATTCATTGATGGTGACATTGTTCCCGAAGTTACGATTCCTATAGGAGTTCCCGAGGCATTCACGATTTCATAATCGTGTCTTGGCACAGCACGTTCCTGCATTTCAAAAGCTACTAATTTCTTAGATACACCCGCTTCTTTTTGTTTTTTCAAGTCCTCAGAATTGGTGAATTCTTTGGTGAATTTTGTAATCCAACCCAAGCCGGCTTCGAGTGGAGAAGTGGTATCGTTGATGTCGTTTCCGTACAAACAGAATCCCATTTCCAGACGCAAAGTATCACGAGCGGCAAGGCCAATTGGTTTTATTCCAAAGGCAGCACCCGCTTCAAAAACTTTGTTCCAGATTTGTTCTACTTCTGCATTTTTGCAATAAATCTCAAATCCTCCGGAACCGGTATAACCTGTTGCCGAAATAATCACGTTCTCGATTCCTGCAAAATCACCCACTACAAAATGGTAATAAGGAATAGCAGCCAAATCTAATGAAGATAAGGATTGCATAGCTCCAACCGCTTTTGGTCCTTGAATGGCTAAAAGTGAATAGTCATCCGAAAGATTCCTCATATCCACGCCCAAATCATTGTGAGCCGAAATCCAATCCCAGTCTTCATCTATATTCGAAGCATTTACGACTAGTAAATACTGTTCGTCTTTCATTTTGTAAACAATCAAATCGTCCACAATTCCGCCGTCGTTATTTGGTAAACACGAATATTGTGCTCGACCGATGGTCAAAGTCGAAGCATCGTTTGAAGTCACTTTTTGAATCAAAGCCAAAGCATTTGGACCCGTTAGCAAGAATTCGCCCATGTGCGAGACATCAAAAACACCTACGCTATTGCGAACTACTTCGTGTTCAGCATTCACACCTTCATATAAAATAGGCATATTGTATCCGGCAAAAGGAAGCATTTTCGCTCCCAAACTCTCGTGTATGTGCGTAAGTGCAGTATTTTTCATTGTAGATTTTATATAAAATTTGAAGTGGCTAATTTATCGATTTTATTCCGAGTGGCAAAGGGATTTTGAGACGAATAAATGCTCCGCAAAGTCTCCGACTTTGAGGTAGTGATTTTCGGTTTTTAACCGATTTTGTTTTGGATTGTTTGAATTTTTATATCAGTCAAAGACTGATTAACACATCCTCAAAGTCGGAGACTTTGCGGAGCGGTACAAAGAAAAAGTATTTATTTTAAAAGGAGTATAAAAAAGGAAATAGTCAGGGATTTTAATGACAGAAAAGAGGTTGCGAAACAGGGTATTTTGTACTGTCTATTTTCATACACTATAGTGGGCTTTGGGTGGGCTTTGGGTGGGCTTTGAGTGGGCAAAAGAAGACAAAATTTGAACAGAAAATGAGGACATTCTATTTTCGTTTTCATTGTATTTTTCTATATGTTTTTTTGTGAATATGAGCAGGGATTTCTTCTTTAGTTTGATTTACTAGCGTGTTCGCTATTTGATTTTTTAGTTTGTCATACATCTACTTCCATAAACACTAAATACTGTCTAAATGCTGCAGGAATTTCCACTTCATCATAAACCGGTATGTCATTAAAACCAAAGCTTCGGTAGAGTGAATGCGCTGCTTCCATAAACTTTGGGCTGTCTAAACGTACTTTCTTATAACCGGTTTCTTTTGCAGCCGAAAGTAAGGCTTGAAGTATGGCTCGTCCTGCTCCAATGTTTCTGAAAGAAGGATCAACGTACATTCGTTTGATTTCACCTATTTCTTCATTAATACTTTTTAGACAACCTATTCCGCAGGCTTTTCCATCGATGAATGCTATCATTAGCCGACCATTTGGTGGTAGGAATTTGGCAATCATTTCAATATCTTGTTGCACGGTTTCTTCCGGATTATGTGGATGTGAACCATAATGCATTTGCATTTTGTCGTTACCCCAAGTTAAATATGCAGTCCATAATTGTTTGATAGCATCAATGTCAGTGGGAAGTTGGGCGTCCCGAATTTCAACGATGGAGTTGGTGTTCATAGTATGGTTTTAAGTTATGATTGTTGTGAATTTTATAATTTAATTGATTTTGTTTGAGTTAAAGAGCGGGACGTTTGTGTTTATTGAGTATTTTAATAGCTCAATCAAATCTAGTAATTTCACTTTCAAAAATCCAATAAATTAAAATATAAATTACTCCAAAAGTTCAATCGTTAAAAATCCGAAGCTTTCTACAAACCCAATGAAGCCCTTACTGCTGGCTCTGCATTATATGACATAAAACAGGGAGTAAGAAAATTGTCCATTAGCTTGCGTCATTCCTCCATTTTGTATCTTTTAAAGCTGTCGCATCTTTGCAATGTCAATAACGACGATCACTTTAAAAAAAAATTATAAAATGAAAACATTCACCGTTCCCACAAGAGAGCAAGTAGCTCCAGCCAATCAAGCTATTTTTGACAACCTACAAAAAGCCTTAGGTTTTGTTCCTAATTTGTATGCCACCATCGCCCATTCTGACAATGGATTAACTCGATTTTTGGCGTATCAAAATGCCAAAACATCTTTAACCAACAAAGAAAAAGAAGCCGTAAACTTAATCGTAAGCCAGGTAAATGGTTGCGTGTATTGTCAAAGCGCCCACTTGGTTTTAGGTAAAATGAATGGTTTCTCGGACGAGCAATTATTGGACATCAGAAAAGCGAAAAGCACCGATGCCAAATTACATTCCTTAGTGCAATTGGCTGCTGAAATCACAAAAACAAGAGGGTATGCCAATCCAGCATTAGTTGATGCATTTTTTAATGAAGGATACACCAATGAAAACCTGGTTGACTTGATTCTTCAAATCAGCGATAAAACTGCGATGAACTATTTACATAACCTGACTAAAGTTGCCGTAGATTTTCCTTTGGCTCCGGCCTTGGAATTGGAATTAGCCTAATACAAAGAATTTCTAAACTTACTTAATTCAAAAAAGCCCCGCAAAACAAGTTTTGTGGGGCTTTTTGGATGGCCTTATTTTCTTATGCTAGCGCGAGTGTCCCGCTCGTTCCTATTCCAATTTTTTTTAAGCTTGTTTTGTGTTCACGAGCGGGACGCTCGCGCTAGCTGGGGGATTATGGGCACGGGTTGCAAATCCGCGCTGTCGGGTTGCAAATCCGCGCTATCGGGGGCACGGATTGCAAATCCGCGCTATCGGGTGGTATGTAGTATTGGGCACGAAGTCGGGAGACTTCGCACAGCTGGGGGGTTTATGGGCACGGATTGCAAATCCGCGCTATCGGGGAGTGCTTCATTAATCAACAAAAGTTTCTTTTAGCACTTCTTTAGTTGATTTAGTTTCCGTCTTGTTCAATTTACCTAAAACTTTTATGATTATCTTTTTGTCAACTGTTCTAATTTGCTCAATTGCTATCGTTTCTTTTTTACCATTATGCGATCAAAATTTCATACAGAATTTATTATAGCTTAGTATAGGTCGATTTCACATCTATCGTGTAAATTACGTTGTAGGGAACCCGACCCTTCAAGCTAAAAGTTGTTGTGGTTAGGGCTTCAATTTGGTAATTTACTCCTCCAAATTGAATCCGGGTTTGATTGTCACTGAAGCTCCAGGATGAAGTCACAGTCTGTGGAGCGTTACTATAGCATTTAGTAGGTCCCTCATCTATGATACTGCTGCCGTCACTTTGGAAAGTATAGATATTATCTTTTATGCAGCCAGAAAGCATGGCATAAGTGTTTTCTTCAAACACTCCATCTTTCTCATAGTCTGTCATAGATCCTGTTAATTTCCATGTTCCGGTTGTGAGCGCATCTAGTTTAGAAGAATCATTAACGGGGTCTTTAGAGCATGAAAAAAAAGTTATGCTTAACACTGTAATTAACAAAGTATTTTTCATATTTTAATATTTAAAATTTATTTCAATAAATAAGCTAAGAATTTTTTTTCTTAAATAAGTCGTTTGCTCAATAAATAAGTTTAAAGAGACCTCTCTTACTTTGATTTTCAATATGCAAATGTAACCTTATACAATTGTTAAGAAGCGAAGCTATCCAATTATCGCCTTAAAAAAAAGCACGTACACCGATCCAATAGGCTGCCATTATCTTATATAAAATTATATTCCGACGTAGAAAAGTTCTCTTTAGTTATCTCATTTAAACCTACAAATCTTCGGCAAGTTAAGGTTCTATCAACCTATTACCTGATCTAGTATCCATTTTGCCAACTTTTGTAAATCGTAGCTGAAAGTTTAGGGAATTGTTTCTGACGTTTCGTAGTTTACAGGAATACGGTATTGATTTGTATGATTTTCAATATTTAATCAATTTCAAAAGTACAAAACAAATTTTAAATTAATTCCCAAAAACCCAAGTTTATGCAAATGGCTGTTAAAATACGTTTTTAATTTTTATAAACTACTATTCTATTTCTTTAAAATTCTCCACTAACATCATAATTGTATTCGGTTGATAAATCATTCATTATCCGTTTAGCTATTAAAGATTGACTCCGTCTAGCGCATCAATTTTTTGACTCTCGCGATTAACTCGGCATTCCCTGCTCTGCGAAGTCTCCCGACTTCGTAGCTACAACACTTTGCAACTAAAACAGTTCAGAAGCCATCTTTAATAAAGTTGGGATGGTATGTAGATATGGGTACGAAATCGGGAGACTTCGCACAGCTAGGGGTGGTATTTAGTTATGTGTATGAAGTTGGGAGACTTCGCACAGCTGGTCGATCCAACCTACTGTTGTTATGGTTATAAAATAAGCCTCATCAGTTGTTGTGGCTTTGTATTTTGTTGACATTTTTTTTGTTTTAAAGATATAAAAAAAGCTATACCTTTTATTGATATAGCATTTTTGACTTGTTTTGTGTTGTTCTCGTTTTGTGTTGTTCTCGTTAATGGGCACAGAATGCAATTCTGCGCTAACCAACAGGAGAGAATCTAGTGCATTTCAGCGCCATCGTGTTTTCCGTCATTGTGAGTAAAGGGCGCCATCTCATTTGTTGCTCACGTTAATAGGCACAGAATACAATTCTGCGCTAACCGTGTTGGGACATATCTGCGCGGTCGGGTATATTTCTGCGCGATCGGGTGTCAACGGTTTCGTTCTGTTTAAGCGTTAAGTATATATTTAATTCCTGTGTTTTCTGTCGCCAAAGGAAGTGCTTGTAAAATGACGTGTTTAAGCTGTTCAAAATTGTTTGCTTTGCGAATAAAAACATTCGCTCCTAACTTAAAGAGATTGCTGATCATTCCAAGTTCGTAATTCTTGTCTTGCGGAAAAGATGTTGAGAATATTACTATCGAAAGGTCTTTCAGTTTTTCAATTTCTCTTATTTCAACTAAAGATTCAAAACCGTTTTTGCGTGGCATATTCAGGTCTAAAAATATAATGTCAGGAAGTTGTTCTGAATGTTTAGTAAGGTATTTTATCAGTTCTTCACCGTCATTAACAATTGTAATGTTAGGCGGCACATTTAAGTCCTTAAATGCTTTTTCAAATAATATATGGTCGGCTTTGTCATCATCTGCAAGCAGGATATGGTTTATTTTTTTCATTATGATTTATTTTTTTTGTTAAAATTTTAATTTGATTTTTCTTTAGGAATTGTAAAATAAAAAATGCTTCCATGTCCCAACTTTGACTCCATCCATAT
>NZ_JAYWCK010000108.1:0-6038 GCF_043780635.1 Flavobacterium sp. | reverse complement strand
GCTATATTTTGTGTTGGTTTTTTGGGTAAACTTTCCTTTGGATATTTCATAAATGCACCAAGAGTGGCATACGAAATTCTCAGTCCTCCTTCGATTCCGGGACGACTTGCTGTAAGTACCGAAAATCCATTGGCATTCCCTTCAAAATCGATTAAATCCTGCCATTCTTTTGCCGAAAGCTGGTCTTTGTATTGTTGCCCTTTTCCAATGGAAAAATATTCGCCAATGGCTTTTTCTCCAGAATGTCCAAAAGGCGGATTTCCAATATCGTGCGCCAAAGAAGCCGCAGCAACTATTGCCCCGAAATCATTCGCCTGAAAACCGTGAATTTCCTTCAAATGCGGATATTTCTCGATGATTTTTTTACCGACCAATCTCCCAATGGAACGCCCCACAACCGAAACTTCTAAACTGTGTGTCAATCGAGTATGCACAAAATCCGTTTTTGACAATGGAATGACCTGTGTTTTATCCTGTAAACTTCTGAAAGCAGACGAAAATATGATTCGGTCATAATCGACTTCAAAGCCCAAACGTGTGTCGTCTTGTTCTATTCGTAATCGTTTGCCTGTGTCACCTTGGCGTTTAAGTGATAAAAGTTGTTCCCAGTTCATTGTGCAGTTTTAGATTTAGCGAATATAATAAAAAGGTACTGTTTTAAATAAAAACAGCCATCAAAATTGACGGCTGAATTTATTTTTATGGTTTTATCAAGGAAATAAAATTGCTCCTTTTTTATGATTGAACTCGTGTTTTCGCACCACATAAGTATCCGAAAACAAATCGTGCAATCCTCTGAAATCACCCCACAAAAAAGTAAGACATTCAAGTGGAATAAACCGAGACAATGTTCGAATGAAAATCTTGTGTATTTTTGGCCTGGTACCGTCTTTTGTCACCACAATTGTTTTAGTGAAATACTTAGCAAAAGTTCTTGAAAAATAGGTTTCAGTCAAAAAGTAGTATAAAAACAATAGTATAGACCAAAAAAGTAATCTTTGGAGAATTGTTGTCGATTCAGCCCACTTTGTAAGGTCATAATTATTAGCAATATTTCCAATGATGATGATAGTTGTGGCAATACTAATCAAAATAGTATGGACAATTAATAAATCAAGAATACAATTAATAAAACGTTGTCCTCGTGTTGCCCATAAATCGTCTGTAACGGTGAATTCATTATTTTTCATTTTGAAGTTTTTTAATGGCTATGAAAAATGTTTTTATAGCGATAACTCCTTCAAATATAGTGAAATTAAGTCAGTTTATCAGGGTTTTTACCAATGTTTTTTGTCTCTGAATTCACCCTTCTTTCTAATTTTTTAATGTCTTCTTGTGGCGGAAGATTTTCAGGTACAATTTTTCTGTCTAACAGCAATTTTCTTACTCCTAAATTGTTTTTTATATGTTCCGAGGAAATACTTCTTTCAGATGACAATCCTTTGTCTTTAGTATTAAAAACTGTAATTTCAGTTGCAAAATCCTTGGCTTTTATAACAATTGTTGGAAGGAAATCAGCCAAAGGTCTACTGTCAGGAACTCCAAGTTTTTTCTTCATTTGTGAAGTGTTTTTGCCTCCAAATAATGCCTGATCTCCTTTACTCCTAATTATCCCAAAATTTTTGTCATTTCCTGTTTTTTCAAAAATAAGTTCTGATAATTCCTTTTCAGATAAAGTTAATTTTTGTCTGGCGTTTAGTCTTTCCCACTCATCTATCCTTTTGGCAATTAATTCAAATTTCCTTGTTTGAATTGCAAAATAATTTTGAGCGAAAGCAATTTGTTCTTTTCTTGGATCACCGTTTTGAGCTATTAAATAACAAGCATAACGCGTAAGCATTATGTCATCAATTTCTCTTTCTGTTCCAGAACCAATTACAACCATTTTGTTGACGTCAACAAAATGGTCTAATATAAGATTATCAGAGACTTCACAAGAAGTTTTTGCTTTAGAAATTACTTTGTTAAAATTTCGCCATTCTGAATATCCTAATAAATGTTGAATATCTCTGGCAAACCAAAATTCAATTCCATTTTCTGTAGTTTGTGAATGGTTTTCAAAATCATTTGTCAAACTTTTTATTAACTCGTTCTTCATAAGCTATAGATTTACAATTCAAACCTTCTTGGATTATATTCATATTCGGAACATTCCCAAATCCATTGGACACATTGTCTATTTAATATTAGATTATTGATTGGGTCAGAAATCATAGCTATTTCAAAAAAAGCATCAGTCTGACGAACAATGGCAACATAAAACTTTTTTTGTTTTTCTTGAGCAACACCTATTTCATTATTGGTTAATTTGAATTTCTGACCTGGAAGTGTAATTGATTTTACTTCAATATGAATTTCTTCTCCATTCGGATCAAATCCATCCAAATCATAACCAATATTTTGTTTACTGACATCTTGCAAGTTAAACCCATTTAAGTTTAATATTTCCAACGTTATTTCTTCAGCAGTTCTCCAACGTTTTATACCATATTTAATTTTATCAGTGGAAATTTCTTTAGAATTATTATACCAATTATCTGTTGGAATAGTTACATTTTGAGCAAGTCCATCAAATTTAATGTCGTTATCGTTTTTATTGATAATTAAATTTCCTTCATAATTCGGGAGAAGTTTTTTAAACGCTTGTTTTATATCAAATTCAGTCAACCCGTTTTCAATTAATAAAGAAATATAAGAATCATCAATTAATAAGTTTTCAGAAAGAACTTCCTTAAAAGAAAACCTTTTCTTGTCGTGAATCACTATTTTTAAATCACTTACTGTAAGAATAAAACTATCATTGTTAATAGACAAGATAGAAGTAAATATATATTTGGAAATCTGAACACAACCTAAAATTGAGATTTCTGAATCATTAATTTTCGTTTTTAATGTTTCAAAAGAAGCTTCTTTTGCTCCAAGAAATTTTAAAAATGATACTAAACCGTCAATATTTAAAAAGCTTGAGCCAATAACTAAATTACCATTAGATTTAGCAATAATATTATAATCCTTTGGATTTAGCCAATTTGGAGGCAACATTAGTTTTTCAAAGAAACCTGAATTTATATTTTTGACTTGTTCTAAAAGAAGTTTTTCAAAAGAAGTCTTTTTAAAACTTATCATTCTTGGGTCAGCATAAGGAACTAAAGCTTTAATTATACTATTGTTTTCCGCTTTATTACTGGATAAATTTTTCTCAATTAAGTTTATTATTTGAGTAGCTATATTTTTTATTGTAATATTTGTTTCATCGTCATAAATCAAATGTTTTCTTGACGGATCAGTACTAAAATCGCCATTTACAATAACTCCAAGTCCTGTTAAATCTTCTGTTGGCAAAAATGAATAAACAAAAGCATCTGCCTGATTAATTCTTATTGGAAGATTCTCTTCTATCTGAAAAGCAATTGCTGTTTTTTTATAATTAGAAAGCAACCATTCTGTTTGATTGCCGTTATTTTTGATTTTTAGTTTTGTTTCACTTTCTGAAATTATTGTTTTATCAATGTGTGTTACATTATAATTTGAAATAGAAATTTCAGTAGTTACAACATTGTTAAGAAAAAGTAATGATTTATAATCAAAAGACTCATATTCAGACTCTATTTCGTTAGCGGTAACTCCGGTAAAAACAAAAACAGTTGTAAATCCATCATTAATTAGATTTTCAACGTTTGCAGCAATTAATGATTTCTCTTTTTCAATTATAGAATGCGGAATTCTTATTAGTGGAACTCTTGTTGCGTTTGGAATTTCATTTTTGGTTCTCTCTTTAGAAAATGTAATTTCTAAATCACCACTAATAATATGGATTTCTTTTGCAAAACCTACAACTGATTTAAAACCAATTCCTCTATAACCAATATTTTCTCCTCTTGTTTTATTAGAAGATGCGCTTCTGCAAAGACTTTCTACATCATTTGCATTGAAAGTTCTACCATTATTGGCAACATATAAAAAATCTTTATCTTTTATAATTTTAAATTTGGTAGCGTTTGCATCATCCGCATTTTGCAATAATTCTATAAAAGAGCGATTGTTATAACTTTCAGCGATATAGGTTTCTAAACCCGCTAAATCAGATAGTAAATTGGGTGATGATTTTGCTTCTTCAAGTAATTTTATTCTTATATTATTAATATTCATAGAGTTATCGCTTTTTAGGATATAATCTTATTTTATTAATCTTATCAGCAATCCCATTTTCATTAAAATAAAATTCTAAAATTTCAAATCCAAAAAAAGTATCATTATTTACATTACAGTTACTAACATCCAATATTTGTCCATCTATATCATAAGCTACACATTCTACGTTTATACTTTGATCTATTGTAATTCCATTGTTTGAATGTAATTCCGAAATAACTTTAACCCAATTATCTAAATGAACCTTAATTGAAATATTTTCAAACCTAACTTTAAGTCTTTCTTCAAAAGCCTCAAGTCTTTCGATTTTTTTAAATAAGGATTTTGCTAGTAGAGTAGGATTTAATTTAATTTCTTTTTCTCTCTTTTTACTTTCTATCTGTTGCCAATAATTTCCTGTTTTCATAAAACAGATTTCAAGTTCTGCTCCTTCAAATGGAAGTTCAATGGCTATTTGAATTGTATCAGCGTCAGAAATTTTTTCTAGTTTTGATTTATAAAATACCAACCCAGCCTTTTTGAATGAATTTGGTTTTATATTATCCTCTTCAATAAGATACCCTGAAAGCCAGTTGTCTTGTTCTAATTGTTCTTTCTTATTCGTAATATAAGTCGCTTTTGAAACAATTACTTTTCTGTTGCTAGAAGTTTTATTGTCAATAATGAGATAAATTATAAAAGCATTTTGACCATTTGCCATTGACATATCCTCAAAACCATCAATTTTCAAGTCTAATCCGAAATTTTCATTAGTTTGATATTCCATTTGTTCAGTTTATTAATTCGATTTTATAAAATTAGTATTTTTTTTATGGATTATACCCTAAAAAATTAGGTTAACCAAGTAGCTTTTAGAGATATTGAAATTCAAATTCGTCAAACATTATCTAAATTTGTAGAGGTCTCATTAACTTTTTTATTCCAAATTTCATCCATTTTCATTTTTACTACTTCATCATTATAAAATTTGGAAATTTTTTTAATTTGTTTTTGTTTAATTCTGCCACTTATATATTCACAATTTTCAATCTTAAACTTGGCATCAACACTTCTATCATTAGTTTGCACGTGAAAATGTGGGGGATTATGGTCATTTGAATTAATAAAGATTCGTATATTATTGACTTTTCCTATGGCATCCCTAGTTTCATAATAAGGAGCTAAACCGTCCCAATTAAAATATTTTTCTAGAATTCGTATCAGAATAAATTCGTCTATTTTAGAAATCTCATTGTTTTCCATAATAAAAGTATACAAATGACTTGAAAAAATTGTTGCTAAAAATTATTTTAGTTTCAACTTCATAATTGAATATTGTTTGTCTAAATCATCAAATATTAGCAGTAATTTTTCAAAACACATTTGGTTAGTTTGTGTAAACTCTTTTTTTGTTTTTGAAAGATAACGAGTTAGTGTTTGTGTTCTAACATATTTAAGATTTTTACCTTTATCACTTTCGAGCATCCTTTTTGAAAGCTCCGTATTATAAAATATTTCTATTTGAAATAATTCTTTTTTTATATGAGAATGCCTGTGAATTATAACATTTCTCTCAGTTACAAAATTCTGTAAAACCTTTCGGAATTCTTTAAATGATTCAGGTAACGATGTCATTGTAACTTTCAAATTATTAATTATAACCCTATCATTAATATCTTTTTCATTAATACCTAAATGAAATACAGCGTTAATTGTTTGAAGAATACGGTCAGTTAAGGATGTCAATCTAATAATATAATTTTCAACATTATAAGTTAAATGTTCTCCTCTACTAATCCCATTTTTGCTAATGAATAACCCCGAAGCAGAGCTTCGAGGTATCGTGTTAGTCGAATAAGAAACTCAATTGATTTCTATGAAATTTTTTATACTTGTTTTTCTCATCT
>NZ_JAYWCK010000107.1:0-4214 GCF_043780635.1 Flavobacterium sp. | reverse complement strand
AGATGAGAAAAACAAGTATAAAAAATTTCATAGAAATCAATTGAGTTTCTTATTCGACTAACACGATACCTCGAAGCTCTGCTTCGGGGTTATTCATTTGGATTTAGACTTCTTTTAAAACACTTTTTCTCTTGAAATACAAAGCAATATAAGAGAGAATGGCGCAAATGGAACCAATAATCAGCAAATTAGAAATGACTCCGTAAGTTTGTGAAAATGTTCCGTCTTCGATAATCAAAATACGAAAAGCTTTCAAGAAATGGGTAAGTGGAATCACATTGGCGATTCCTTGAACCCAAACCGGCATTTGGCTTAAAGGCCAAGTAAAACCACTCAAAATAAAGCTTGGCGTGGCAATTACCATCAGTATTTCTGTTGCTTTTAATTGTGAGGGAATTAAGATACTGACCAAAATCCCCATAAAGCTGACCACTAGAACAAATATTCCGGCTATGATTGTTAGTGGTAAAAGATTGTGGTATAATGGAATTCTAAACCATAGGGTAAAGAGCCAAAATAATATCCAAAGCCCAAAACTCATTATCATGTAAGGAATAATTTTGACCCAAATCAATTTAAACATTGACGGGCATTTTTGGACTAGCTTTTTGAATGTTCCGTGTTCAAATTCCGATGCAAAAGAAAGTGCCAATCCCAGTAATAAAACTTGTTGTAATACTGCAGCCAAAACACCAGGCCAAAGGAAATACATATAGTTTGTGCTTCGATTGTATTTTTTGATAAAGGTAGTTTTGAAGGGTTCGTATTGTGAACTAATCAGTTTTTCTGGTGTTCCTTGTTTTCGCAAAGTTTCCATTTGAACTCCTACTTTTAATGTTCCCAAGCAAACCTGTAAGGCTGAAGAAGCGTAATTGGCAGTTAAAACATTCGAGGCATTTACAATTGTGACTACTTCGGGATATTTTTTGGTCAACACCATTTTTTCAAAACCTTTTGGAATAATCACAACACAGGTTGCTTCTTTTTCGATGGCAATTTGGGAAAGATTATTTTGGTCATAAAGTAGGGTAGAGATATTCAGCACTTCGTTGTCTTCAAACATTTGTATAGCTTTTGAGCTCATTTCGCTGCGATCTTCATCGACTACAATTATGGGTAAATCGGTCACTTTACCTTTGCCATAAACATAGCCCAACAAAATTCCGTAGAGCAATGGTGCTCCAATAAAAAGCAGCCGAAGCACTTTATTTTGCCAAAACATTTTGAATTCCCGGTTGAGGAGTGTGGAAAAATGTCGCATAATTTATAGCTTTAGAGTTACAGTTGCTTTTGTGATTAAATCCTTAGCTTCTTCGCTGTTTGAAGGGGTTATTTTTATTTCGAACAGACTTTCCTGCATTTCAAAATCAGGATAGGCAGTTGCTATATTTCCGTATGCGCCCAACTGTTTTATGGTGGAGACAGTTCCCTTGATTTCCTTTTTATTATAAGGAATGTGAATGATTATTTCCTGCCCTTTTTTTAATTTATCCAAATGGCTTTCTGGAATTGTAAAACGGAAATATGTGCTATTTGAAATATAGCCATTAAACAAGGTGTATCCCGGTAATGCTAATTCGCCAATATTTAGCGTTATTGTTTCGATGCTCATATCTTGAGGTGCAATCACGTAGCGTTCTTTATCAGCAGTTTCAACTTCTTGCAATGCTCCGTAAGCTCTGTCTTGTTGGCCTAAAGCCATAGTTTGTTGTTCGATTCGACCTCCTTTTTTGGCATCATCTAATTCGGCCAGAACAGCATTGTATTGGGCTTGCGCACCTTCGTATTTGGCGTAAGCTTCGTCGTAGGTTTGTTGGGAAACTAAAGAATCTTTGAGCATATTACTCAATCGATTAATCGATTTTTTTGCAAATTGATATTGTTCTTTCAGTCCTTGTTTTTTTGATTCAAGTTGTTTGATTTGGTTATCAGTTGCCCCTTTTACAGCCATATTGTATTGTGCTTTTGCTGATACCACAGCTCCTTCGGCCTGATTTATTTTAGCATTAACTTCCGGAATGTCTAATATTGCGAGTGTGTCACCTTTTTTTACTAAATCCCCTTCTTTGACAAATATTTTTAAAATTTTCCCTGGAATTTTGCTCACTACTGCAATTTGTTCGTTTTCAATTTTTCCTTGAATTTGCCCTTTGTTTATATTCTTTTCGCAACTTATTAAAAGGGATGTGATGGCTAGTAAAATGATTATTCTTTTCATAAACTATTAATTTAATTTTGATATATGTTGTGTGAGTTCGCCTGTGGCTATAATGGTTTCAATGGCCGACAAGCGTTGTTCTATTAGTGTATTAATTTTGTTTACAGCTGCTTTAAAAGAATCATTTTCGGCTTCCAGGCGTTCGGAAATGTTTATTAAACCTTCCTTATACTGTTTTATGGCCAAAGAAAGATTGTTGTTGGCTACTTTTTCCTGTTGGTTAGTTATTTCTATTTTTTGATTTAAAACCGAATAATTCACATAGTTGTTTTCTAAAAGTAATTCCAGTTTTTCTTTAGTATCGTCAATTTGGTTTTGTACTTGTTCGATATTTATTTTGGCTTCGTGAATTTTATGTTCTCTTTCAAAACCAGCAAATATTTCCCATTTCATCGCTGCTCCAATCATCCAGTTTGGACTCATAGTCATTTCGTTTATGGATAAATTCAATGGTTTGTTTAATCCAGGAATCACTGGAGTTGTTGTATTTGCATCAAAAAGACTCGAATAAGTTACGCCTCCAAAAGCTCCTAAAGTAGGTAAATAGGTTCCTTTTTCTTTTTTCAACATATATTCGTTGGCTAGTTTGTATGATTCCAAGGCTTTGATTTCTTGCTTGTTTTCTGGACTCAGTTTGTCTGAAGTTATGATATATGGAACCAAATCGTGTTTGACATTATTAATCTCTGAATCGGAATAATCTGTTAGATAGCGAAGTTTTCGATAGACCAATTTGCGTTTACCATCTAGCTCAATTTTTTTTGAATTCAATTCTAATGATGCTAATTTTATTTTATCCCTGTCATAAGGAACAGCTAAACCTTGTTCGATTGCTTTCGAAACTCTTTTGGATTCCGTTTGCAATCTTTTGTCGCTATCATTGATCAGCTTTTCTACTTCGTTCAACAAGGTTAATTGGTCAAAGGTGTTGATTACTTCCTTGATGACACCGTCTTTTTCGGATTCTTTCAAATATTCCGCGCCTTTGGCTTTTTGTTCCAAGGCTTTTGCTCCGTTTGGTATTTGCATTCCACTGAACAAAACCGTTTTTGCCATCACGCTTCCATTGAAGATATTTCCATAATTATTGAAAGTTTGTTTACCGTCAAACAAGGTTAAATTTACCACAGGAACCGTTACCGAAGGTGCGTCTATGGTCAGTTTATTGTCGTAATAGGTATAAAGTCCGCTGGCTTCCAAAGTAGGAATGTACTTGTTCCAAAGACCTTTTTTTTGGAGGTTGATTTTTTCAATTTCGAGTTCTTTATTTTTAATCGAACTGTTTTTTTCTATTGCCTTGTTTATCGCTTCGTCTAAGGAAGTCGAAATTAGTATTTGGGCATTTGCGTTGGCAAAGAACATCAGGGAGATGATGGTTAATGCTAAATATTTTTTCATTTTATTTTGAGTTCTAAATTGTCGTAAATCTGCAGGAAAGTGTCTCTTACGATTTTGAGGTTTTCAAGATCTATTCCTTTTATGGCATCTTCAAGCGTTTGATTTACAATTTCTATTACTTCTTTTTCGATTATTTTTCCTTTGGGCGTGAGAAAAATTAAATTCAATCGTCTGTCTTTTGCATCTGGTCGTCGTTCCACCAGATTTTCTTTCTCTAAATTATCAACCAAGCGGGTAATACCTGGTTTATCTCGGTAAGTTTTATCTGCAAGAGTTTGTTGTGAGCAACCGTCGTTCTGCCATAGAACACCTAATATTGTCCATTGCTCTTTTGTTAATGAGATATTGTTTTTTCTGAAATTATTTAATAAAGCCCTGTTAAAAACGGAATGGGTTCTTCCGGACAAAATACTATATAAATTTTCATTTGTAAAAATAGTTTCCATAGCAATAGTTGTTTAAATAACTACAAAGATATTGTGATTTATTGGATATAAACAAATTTAATCAAAAGAATTCCTCGAAGCTCTGCTTCGGGGTTCGATGGTAAGTAAAATTATTATCTTTGTTTTATGAGCGAACACATTCATAAGAGACA